>JAUWWP010000056.1 GCA_030616835.1 Deltaproteobacteria bacterium
GGAATACTTAATATCAGTCATATAATGGCAATTGATCCCGATTAGCGGCCGCTTTCTTCTCATCTCTTCCTTCAATAAGCCCTTCGACCCCGCCACCGGCGGGGCTCAGGACAAGCATAAATAGGAATGACGGTACTGTATTAATCTAACACTACCTCCTTTTCCTGGCAACTATTTTTAAGAATGAGTAATTCGGACATAAGTGAAAGATTTAGAATCCCCAGGATTTCCCTTAGGAGAGCCACTCCTCCGCCTCAGGCGGAAGAATGAATGTAGGGGCCGCCGTCTCTGTCGGCCCGAATAAGGGTGGACACTGAGGTCCACCCCTACAAACCGCCACCGGCGGGTAGGTTGTCCACGCCTGAGGCGGATTACCCAACATAATAGTCCGTCTGTGGTAGCTTGAAGGATCTTTAAAGAAACTCCTGCTCTTTGACTTTCAACAGATAAAGGGGTTATAATTAGAGGGCGGGCAAAGACTTGCCCCGGGATAAGGAACAGGAAATGGCTGAGCTACAGAAGAAGGTAAGGGTTCGGATCGCTCCCAGTCCCACGGGTGATCCTCATGTGGGCACTGCCTATGTGGGGCTTATCAATTATGTATTTGCCCGCCAACAGGGGGGTAAGTTTATTCTTCGGATTGAGGATACCGATCAGTCGCGTTCCCGACCTGAGTACGAGGCAGCGATCATTGAATCCCTGAGGTGGTTAGGCCTGAATTGGGATGAGGGTCCTGATATAGGAGGTCCTTATAAGCCCTACCGGCAGAGTGAGCGCAAGGAGATCTATCAGAGCTACGCTGAGGCTCTCTTGAAAGATGACCGGGCCTACTACTGTTTCTGCACCCCCGAACGCCTGGCCCAGATGCGCTCCGAGAAGCTCTCCCGGAAGGAACTTGCTGGTTATGATGGTCTCTGCTTGGGGCTTGATCCGGAGGAGGCGAAGAAGCGCCGGGACTCCGGAGAGCCGGCCGTGACTCGGCTTAAGATCCCTCGCCCGGGAGAGACTGTGCTGTCCGATCGAATACGAAAGGAGATTCGCTTCGACCATAAGAATATCGATGATCAGGTGCTCCTTAAATCTGATGGACTGCCCACTTACCATCTGGCCAATGTGATAGATGATCACCTGATGAAGATAACCCATGTGATCCGGGCCGAGGAGTGGATTACCTCCACCCCTAAACACTTAATTCTTTACCAGGCTCTGGGCTGGGAGCCCCCCGAATTTATTCACCTGCCCCTGCTTCGAAACCCGGACGGCTCCAAGATCAGCAAGCGGAAGAACCCGGTCTCTCTCAATTATTACCGGGAGATGGGGTTTTTACCGGAGGCAATGCGCAATTTCTTAGGGTTGCTGGGCTGGACCATGCCGGATGAACGGGAGATCTTTTCTCTGGAAGAGATGATTACCAACTTCTCGTTCGAGCGGATAAGCCCGGCCGGACCGGTGTTCGATTTAGAGAAACTCAAGTGGCTGAATGGCAATTATATCCGGACGCTCCCTGACCAGGAACTGCTCCGGCGGATCCAGGAACAGGTCTTTCCGGAAGAGCGCCTGAAGAAGATCCTTCCCTTAATCCGGGAGCGGCTTGAACTGCTTTCCCAGTGTTTGGATGTGGCCGATTTCTTCTTCCTCGGCGAGGTTCACCCTGACCTGCCAGATCTTATTCCCAAGAAAAAGAGTGCCAGTGAGGCCGCCGCCATGCTTAGCCAGAGCCAGGAGGTTCTGGAGTCCCTTGTCTCCTGGGAATCAGCTGATATCGAGGATGCCTTGCGGAGATTCTGCCAGGAGAAAGGGTATCAGATCAAAGAGCTGTTTATGACCCTCAGGGTGGCAATTACCGGGAAACGGGCAACTCCCCCAGTTTGCGAAAGTATGGAAATAGTGGGCAAAGCTATCACGATAGCTCGAATCAGCCTGGCAATCACAGCCCTCAAGAGAGCACCAAAATAATGGTGAGGGTCAGCTCAGCCAATGCCGCTTTAGAAAGTTTCTTCTAAAAGATTCGGTTCCCCATTTAAAGGCAAATGAAGATAAATGTTGGGGTAATAGGCTCTGCCGGTGGAAGGATATCAAAGGCTGCCCGGGAGGGAGCCTACTTCCTGGGAAAGGCAGTTGCAGAAAGTGGCTGTGTTCTCCTGACCGGAGGCTGCCCCGGGATTCCCTACGAGGCGGCTAAGGGTGCCAAGGAAGCCGGGGGAATAGTGGTGGGTATCTCCCCGGGGATCGACCTCAATGAACATATAAATAAGTATAAATCACCTACTGATTATCTTGATATCCTGATTTACACCGGAACGGGCCTGATGGGGAGAGAGGTAACCGGGGTGAGAAGCTGTGATGTGATAGTAGTTGTCAGCGGCAGATCGGGAACCCTGGGTGAGTTTTCCATCGCCTACGATGAAGGAAGGCCGATCGGGGTTCTGGAAGGTACCGGGGGTATAACCCCGGAGATAAAGAAGATTATCAAGACGATCAGGAAGAAGACCGGCAGCACCGTGCTCTACGATACTGACCCAAAAAGATTGATTATGAGGTTACTTAAGGTTTACGGAAAGGAAAAGGACCGTCCCCGCAGTTTCAGTGCCGGTTGAGCCTCATCTAAGGAGTTGCCAATGATTGACATTATCCTTACCGAAGAGCAGCGCATAATCAAGGATGTGGTGGAAAAATTTACTGAAAAGGAGATTGCGCCAATCGCTTCCGATATCGATGAGGAGGAAAAATTTCCTGAAGAGATCTTTCGCAAAAAAATGGGTGATGCGGGGCTGCTGGGAGTGCTCATGCCCCGAGAATATGGGGGTGCTGATGCCGGAGTGATGGCGGCCACGGTGGTGACCGAGGTTATCTCCAAGGTATCCGCCTCCGTGGCCCTCTCCTTCGTCGCCCACGCGGTGCTGTGCGCCAATAATCTGAAGGAAAACTGCAACCAGGGGCAGAAGAAAAGATACCTCCCACCTCTGATCTCGGGAGATGCTATTGGGGCGATGGCCCTGACTGAACCGGAAGCGGGCTCAGACGCTATGGGGATCACTACCACCGCGGTAAAGAAAGGGGATGAGTTCATCCTCAATGGCACCAAGACCCTGATCACCAACGGCCCGGTTGCCGATATTTTCCTGGTCTATGCTAAGAGTCCGGGTTGTACCGGCCAGCGTATCCCGATAAGCGCCTTTATCGTGGAGAAAAATTTTGCCGGGTTCTCCGTGGGTAAAAAGATCCCCAAGATGGGCATGCGGGGCTCTCCCATCTCGGAGCTCATCTTTGATGACTGCCGGGTGCCGGCCGAAAACCTGGTGGGGAAGGAAGGCCAGGCGCTGAAGATGCTCTGGACCGGGCTCAATGTGGAGCGGATTACCCTCTCCGGGATCTGCCTGGGCATCCTTCATTCCTGCCTGGATACGGCTACCCGGTATGCTAAGGAACGGCGCCAGTTTGGTAAGCCGATAGCCGAATTCCAGATGATCCAGAAGATGATTGCGGATATGTCCGTCAACAAGAGCGCGGCCCATCTGATGATCTACTATGCCGCCCAGGAGGCCGATAAAGGTAGACGGATTAATCGGGAGGCGGCTGAGGCTAAGCTTTTCAGCTCCGAGGCGGCAACCAGGGCGGCCCTGGATACGATCCAGATCCTCGGAGGCTACGGCTACACCCGGGAGTTTCCGGTGGAACGCTGGATGCGTGATGCCAAGCTTATGGAGATCGGCGCCGGCACCTCCCAGATTATGCGTTACATCATCGCCAAAGAGGTCTTATCCTCAACCTGATTTACCCAGTGCATAAATCCGTCTCAAGTAAAAATGGGGGCAGAGTCATTCTTTACGCTATTATTACGAATAGCAACTACCGAACCGTCACCGTTAACCGACACTGACACAGAATTGCTACCGGCAATTCTGTATTGAAAAAACTGACAGAATAGAATAAGTTAATCTTTGAATATCCAGATTTTTCAGCGGTTATTAGATAAGACAATGCAACAAGTAAGCAACATCCAAATATGTCTGCCGAAGAACAAGAAAAGCGGTCGATTGATGATCGCTTCCATTACAT
Source organism: Deltaproteobacteria bacterium (assembly GCA_030616835.1). Classification (GTDB taxonomy): domain Bacteria; phylum Desulfobacterota. The sequence continues at coordinate 4,060 of JAUWWP010000056.1, forward strand.
GTTTAAGGCATTGGCGAAGAGCCCTTAGTCATAAGATGTATTAAAAATGGACAAGGAAAAGGAAGAAAAAGATTTTTCTGTCTTTGGAGACGTTCGCGAAAAGGAACTGTGCGAGGATTCTACTCTGCGTAAGTTTCTTGAAGATATTTCATTATATAGAGCGCGTGAAGACGGCACGAGAGAATACAAAATCCTGGTAATAGATAATGTCGAAATTAAAGGGAAAAGGAAGACGGTTTCGTATATTAGTGTATCTGGCACATTAGATCTAATAAGAGAAGCAAAAAAAACTAAAACAGAGCATGAACTCGAGGACAAAATTTCTGAATGGGTTGAAAGGTTATGTGAATCACCAGGAGTAGAAAAATCTATTATTGAGCCTTACCAAGAAAGATTGCAAAGAGCGTTCAGGAATAGGGGAGATATGGTTCTGTTTGTGGGAAAGGAATACAAGAACCCAATTGCTCTTATTAGTCTTGATGAATTAACCGACAAATGGGATTTTGGCAGAAAAAAGGAAGAGCTTATGAGTCATCTTGAAGATGTGCTGGCTAAAATGTCAAACTTACATAATTACTATATCAAAAAGCAAGAAGAAGAACAGGGTGGTCTGCGAGCAGAACTAGAGGATAAAGAAATAGAACAAGAAAAAATAACTAAAAAGTCCATTGCCCTTAAGGAAAGAGCTGATGTAGTAGCAATGACACGTGGACGTAGCAAGGTAAAGAGAGCATTAGGTTATTTTTCATTAGCAATTGCTTTAGCTGTGCCAGTAATTGCTTATTTCAAAATCCCACTTTTCAAATCCAGGTTAAATGGAATTTATGACTCGGTTAAGCAAAGGATCGAGCAACACATTTCAAGAAAAGAAGCGGGTCTTCTAACCGAGGATAAAGAAGTAACTATACTTGAAGCAGAAGAATTATTTAAATCCGAAGTAAAGAAACCTATTAGTGAACCGGAGAAATCAGTTGTTGATCCACATTTCAAAGACAAAATAGATAGCGAATGCAGTTTGCTTAGTTTTTGTGCAAGTTTATGCCGAAATTATCCGCAAGTTAAAAAATATAGGAATAGAGCGATTGAGTCAATAACAAGATTCGAGGACTTAAAGAATTCACCTGAATACAAGAAATTATCTGAAAAACGCAAAGAAAATATTGAAACGTTAATATTAAATGTTAAGCAAGCCTGTGGAATTCCTTACTAACAACGCTCATATCTTTTAGTCTTTTAGCGTTATTTTTGCCTCTTTCAATACATTGATAAAGGGTTCAAGGGGTCAAGGATTCAAGGATTCGAGTGTAAAAGTGGATAGGCGGGGCTTTCAAGCTCCGCAATGTAGGGGGCGACGTCCTGAGCCCTTCGAGACGCCCCGATGCCCATTGGGGCTCCTCAGGACTACGGATGGAGCTAAGCGTTCAGCCTTCGTAGCCAGCCACCTTCGCCGGGCCTACTTCGCCGTAGTGGCTACGAAGGCTGAAAGCTAAAGCGGCGGCTGAACTACGGCGAAGTAGGCTCCCGAAGGATGTCTCGAATGATCGCCCCTAATAAGGGTGGACACTGATCCGCCTGAGGCGGACTTCAGGACAAGTAATTCGGATGTTTACGCATTATTTGGGTTCACAGGTTCGAGTGAAGAGCTTAAGGTAATGTAGGCCTGCTCGAGTCTATTTTAAGGAGGAAAGGCATGAAAGCTGCGTTTGTTAAGCCCGGTGGTAATTTTGAGGTTTCGGAATGCCCGACCCCGGAGCCCGGTCAGGGGGAAGTGGTCGTAAAAGTGGCTTATTGCGGTATTTGCGGTTCGGACATCCATATGTTGGATGTTGGTTTATTGCCATCCGGTTGTATCATCGGCCATGAGATGTCGGGTTACATTGCGGCAGTGGGCGGTGGTGTGGAGGGTTGGAATGAGGGAGACCCGGCAGCGGTTTTGCCGATAGATCCATGTTTTTCTTGCGAGCCGTGCAAGAACGGGCATACGCAGTTGTGTAGCGAAGGGTTCAACCGAAGTTATGGGCTGGGGGTAAACCCCGGGGGGTTCGGCCAGTACATGTTAGTAAAGCCCTCGATGTTATACAGGGTTCCAGAGGGGTTGAATATGAAGACGGCTGCCTTGAACGAACCATGGGCGGTTGCAATGCACGGAGTCGATATGTTGGGTTTGAAGAACAGTGCTCTTGTATTGGTGATGGGTGCGGGACCGATTGGGATAATGTGTATTTACGCATTAAAATCGGCGGGGGTAACCGATATCTATGTGTCCGAGCCGGATAAATACCGTGCGGATAAGGCCGCGGAAGCGGGAGTGAAGGAAGTCATTGATCCGACCGTTGACCAGCCAGGTGATGCAATTCAGGGAGGCGCCGGACGAGCCCCGGATTATGTGATTGACTGCGCCGGCACGGAGTCTTCCATTCAGGATGCTATCGCCATTGTGGGGACACGTAGTGTGGTAGTAGTGTTGGGGGTTCACATGGGCACAGCTTCTCTTATACCGCTTATTTGTCTTGCCAAGGAGGTTCAGCTTAACTTCAGTTTTGGGTATAATTACCGTGAATTTGGCGATAGCCTTAAGCTTCTGGCCAAAGGAGCTGTCGACCCGGAGGTGGTGATCAGCGATGTGATGCCCTTAAGCGAGATCGGACAGGCTTTCAAGATGCTGCGTGGAACGGGACGCACAAAAATTCTAATTTATTGCCAGGCGGTATAACCTGTTCTCGGTTGAATATTGGGGTCAGGCCTCAAATTTCAACTTAACGCTTCCCTGCTTTTTTCCCCTCCCCCGGTGGGAGGGGACTTGTCCATCGGGGTAAAGGGAGGGGGATAGAAAAAATGCTACAACGCAAATTCCTTTGATTAAATTTTCATTGACCTTTTGAGTAAATTATTAGAAAATAGATCCTACCTTGACCGGAAAAAATTCAGAAGGATAAGACCAGGGAAAGTTATGGAAAAAGAAAACCAATCCCGGGAATTTACCGGCGCCACAAAATATGTGGTTGATGACGAACTGGCCAAGATTGTCAATATTTCCATGGGCCTGGAAATGCCCCTCTTGCTCAAGGGGGAGCCCGGCACCGGCAAAACCATGCTTGCCCATGCCATCGCGGAAACGCTCGGCATGCCGTTGATTGTGTTAAACGTTAAATCCAACATGAAGCTCGTCGATGCCCTTTACCAGTACGACACCCTGACCCGGCTGAATGACAGCCGTTTCGGTGACTCCAGCCGGGATGTCAGCCGGATCGAGGACTATATTAGGATGGGAAAAATCGGCCAGGCGTTTACTGCGGACACCCGGACCATCCTCTTGATTGACGAGATCGATAAAGCGGATACCGACTTTCAGGATGACATGCTTGATGTGCTGGATCAGATGGAATTCGACATCATCGAGATCGACAAAACCATTGGCACCCGACACCGGCCGGTCATCATTATTACCTCTAATGCCAAAAAGGACCTCTCCGACCCGTTTCTGGGACGGTGCAACTTCCACCATATCGCGTTTCCGGATCCCCAGGGTATGCAGGAAATAATCCGGGTTCATTTCCCCGATCTTGAAGCCGACCTGGCGAAACACGCTATCGCTACTTTCTACAAGCTGCGGGAGATCGACATGGTAGAAAAGAAGCCGGCCACCCGGGAGCTGATCAACTGGATCAGGGCCCTGGAACTCGATCGAGACTTTAAATCCCAACATCTGGCCAAAGGTGAAGTCCCTTACCTGGGGGTTCTCTTCAAAAAAAGCCAGGACTACGCAGTGGTAAATGATAATCTCAGCCGCCGAAGGCAATTTTAGCCACCCTTGCTGATCTTTAGACCGATTCGTTCCTTGATTAAATGCGATCATATTCATGGCCCCCGTTGTCTCTGACAGTCGGAAATGTTTACTGAATTCTTCTATAAACTAAAGGACTCCGGCATACCCGTCGCCCCGACCTCGTTTTTGACCCTTCACCGGGCGTTAAGCAAAGGGCTGATCAATTCACTGGAGGATTTTTACACCGCCTCCCGGGCTATCCTGATTAAGAGCGAGCGGTATTTTGATCTTTATGATCGGATATTCGCCCACTGCTTCGAAGACGCCGAGATGCCCACCGTCGGGGAGGATTTGGAGCTGAACAACACTCTCCGGGCCCTCCTGGATGAATGGCTGAAGAACCCCAAGGTGCTTGCCGACGCCCTGGGCGTGGATGAGGCCACCCTGAATAGGCTGACCCCGGACGAACTAATCGAATACTTGAAAGCGCGCCTCAAAGAACAGACCGGGCGGCACGACGGCGGAGATAAATGGATCGGCACCGGCGGAACTTCCCCGGTGGGGCATTCGGGGTATCATCCCGGGGGGTTGCGCATCGGCGGGGGCTCCCGAAACAAGTCGGCGGTTAAGGTAGCCAATGAGAGGCGGTATAAGGATTATTCCCGCCTGGGGCCCCTAACCCGGGCGTCCATGGGGGAGGCCCTGAAGCGGCTGCGGAATATGGTGCCGTCCGGGCCGAGGGATCAGATTAACATCAAGGAAAGTATTTACCAGACCATGAAGAACGCCGGGGAGATTGAGATAGTATTTGACCGGAGCCTAAAGGACCGGTTGAAGGTGATCCTGGTCATTGACAATGGGGGCTGGTCCATGGACCCCTATGTGCCGGTGGTTCAGACATTATTCAATTACGCCCGGTCCCACTTCAAAGAATTAAGAATCTATTATTTTCACAACACCATTTACAATACCCTCTGGGAAGACCCGGCCCGGCGGAAAAAGCCGAAGCCGGTGGAGGAATTTGCCCGAATGGATCCGGAGGCCCGCCTGATCCTGGTGGGTGATGCCAGCATGGCCCCCTATGAACTGCTGGGTATGGACGGTTCCCTATACGTTCAGGAGTGGAGCGGAAAACCCAGTATTGAACGACTGGCATTCCTGGCCAAGACATTCCCGCACAACGTCTGGCTGAACCCGGTTCTGGAACGGTCATGGCGGTATATCGAGACCGTTATGATCATTACTCAGATTTTCCCAATGTTTGGGCTCACCTTAGACGGCCTGGAAGAAGCGGTAACGCATCTGATGGCGGCGTAAAATTACATCGAAAACTGCTTCGGAAAATCGAGCTAAACATGACCAGGAAAATGTCGAACCCGGAACAAAACGATCGCAAAACGAGAACCGATAGCGGCCCCATGGATACGACTCCCACCGAGTCTGCTCCTCCCTCCAACTTCATCAAGGAAATTATCGAGGAAGACCGGAAGAGGAACAAAAACGAGGGGCGAGTTGCTACCCGGTTCCCGCCGGAGCCGAATGGCTATCTCCATATTGGACACGCCAAGTCCATCTGCCTCAACTTCGGTATTGCCTCCGAATACCGAGGCAGCTGTAATTTGCGATTCGACGATACCAATCCCAGCACGGAGGATGTTGAGTACGTTGAGTCGATCAAATCAGACATCAGGTGGCTGGGATTCGATTGGGGCGATCGGCTATTCTACGCATCCGATTACTTTGAGCAGCTCTATCAGTACGCCGTCCAATTAATTAAGGCTGGCAAGGCCTATGTTTGCAGCCTGAGCGAGGAGGAAATCAAAGAGTACCGGGGCAATTATTATAAAAAGGCCAAGGAGAGCCCGTACCGCACCCGTTCGGTCGAAGAGAACCTGGACCTGTTCCAGCGCATGCGGGCGGGAGAATTCGAGGACGGCGCCCACGTGCTCAGGGCAAAAATTGATATGGACTCCCCGAATATGAATATGCGAGATCCGATTATCTACCGAATTCGACGGGCTCAACACCACCGGACCGGCAACCAGTGGTGCATTTATCCGATGTACGACTTTGCCCATTGCCTCTCGGATTCTCTTGAGGGGATTACCCATTCTATCTGTACCCTGGAGTTTCAAGATCACCGCCCGTTGTACGACTGGTTTCTTGATGAATTACCGGTTGACTGTCATCCTCAACAGATCGAGTTTGCCCGCCTCAATCTCAGCTACACCGTGATGAGCAAGCGGAAGCTCCTGGAATTAACCGAGCAGGGATATATTGCCGGGTGGGACGATCCCCGGATACCCACCATTTCGGGTCTGCGAAGGCGGGGCTACACCCCGGAATCAATCCGGAACTTTTGTGAGCGCATCGGAGTGGCCAGGGCCGACAGTATCGTTGACGTGGCGTTGCTCGAGCACTGCCTGCGAGAGGATTTGAATGAACGCGCTCCCCGGGTTATGGGGGTACTGCGGCCCCTTCGGGTGGTTATTGATAACTTTCCCGAAGGCCAGGTAGAAGAGTTTGATGCCCCCTATCATCCAACGGACCCCAGCTTTGGTTCCCGGAAGGTTCCTTTCTCCCGGGTGCTCTATATCGAACGAGAGGATTTTCGTGAGGATCCACCGAATAAGTGGTTCCGTCTGGCCCCCGGTCGTGA
>JAUWWP010000345.1 GCA_030616835.1 Deltaproteobacteria bacterium
AAAGTATCAAAAACTAAATATATCAATCTGTCAAAATTTCTTCTAACTGAATACTACCAGCCCGAGGTAGATGAAAAAGGCTCCTAACAAAACGGCAAAAAAGCCCAGGAGGCGGAGTATGAGATTATCCATGGCCTGTAAAAAAGCCTCGGCAATCCGCCGGTAAAGGGAGGGGAAGATCAGCAAGAAGAATACTGCAGCAAGGAGCCAAAGCCAGCCAAGGATTAAGATGATCAGAGCCGCGGTCTGGTCGGAGCCCCGCGCCGCCATGATCGCAGCCGTTCCAACCGCGGCGAGACAAAGACTCATGATGCGTATTCGCGTGTTGCTCGCCACCAGCTTCAAGTAAAACGCCTTGGTGGTCTCAGGCGCGAAGATCAGCGGTGCCCGGATAACAATGAAGAGAATCCCGATCAAAATACTGATCAGTGCCAGGCCATTCATGGCTTGCTCCTTTCATTCTAAATTATGAGTTAGTATTCTCAGTTTCTGAGTATAACAACCCATCGGTCACAAAGTCAACCACTGGAGTTTCCCCGTTTTTTAGGTAAAGACTTGGAGGATTTTTGAGGAAATTCCGGAAAAAACAGGCGCAAGATGACCAAATCCAAATGACAAATTAAATCCAAAATCCAAATAACCAAATCCCAATCCTTCGACCCCGATGCCCATCGGGGCTCAGGATTTCGGCTTGTTTCGTGTAATTAGTGTAATTCGTGGTTCAAATTCCAGATCAACTTACTGAGTCCTTCGCCATCTGCCATTCCTGCTCTCAATACACTATTCCAGGGAGAGCAACGCACCCCTTTTTATTACCGGATTAACATGATAAACTGATTGATGGATGAATCATTCAGGCTGGGAGATTTCGACGAGCTCAAGTACCCTGGATCTTTCGCCCCCCCGAATACAATATATTTATTGCCGGGAATGCAATAAGGATTGGAGGAGATAAAGGAGGAAATTATGGGTTTACGGGAAGAAGTTATTGAGATTGCCAGGTCCAGGGAGATTGATCTGGTTGGAATTGCCCGGGTCGAGGGGATTGAGTTGGCGTATCCGCCTCGCCCGGCGGAGGATTTGCTTGCCGGCGCGAAGACCGCAATCGTGTTTGCTGCCTCCCTTCTCTGGGGTGCGCTGAACTGCCCCCGCGGCACCAAGGGTGCGGTCAAGGACTCGCAGGTGGCCTACGACCGGTTAGAACACGCGGAGGCCGCGGTGGGGCGCTTCCTTGAATCCAAGGGCTTCGCGTGTTACCTCGTGCCTGCCAGCATGCCGGTTGATGTCATCAAGCACAAGGGTACTACTTATTTCGCGGCCGAATGGTCCCACCGGCAGGCGGCCATCGCCGCGGGCCTCGGGGTGAAGGGCCTGAATAACCTGCTTGTTACTCCCGAGTATGGTCCCTATGTTCGGCTCTCCAGTATGCTCACCACCGCCGAGATCGAGCCGACGAGGAGGGAGCTGCCCGATGACCTGTGCACTAAATGCAGGAAGTGCGTGGAGGCCTGTCCGGTTGGGGCGCTCAACCCGGAGCCCAAGGCCCAGCCCCGTCTCAACCAGCCACTTTGCAAGACCAGGTACATCCGGCCCTTCCTTCATCCTACCACCTGGCAGACCCTAAAGAGCGCCTTCACCACCGAAGGGTTCGGGGCGATGGGCATCCAGTTTTTGCTGGAGGGCTACCATTTCTCCTGCGCGGAATGCCAGAGAGTCTGCCCGAGGGGGGACTTAAAGGCACAGAAGGAAGGGGAGTAACATATCTCAAAGGGCATGAGAGTTTGGGTTAAAAATGTTAATTATGTCCACTATTACCCCCTTTAAGGAGAAAGGAGAAATCAATGAAGAAAGTTTCGATCCCTTCCCGGCGCTGGTATGAAAACGAGGAATGGGAGCTGAGCTTTCCGGACCGCTGGGAAGTTGACACCATAAGCTCGCCCGGTTTTGCTAAGCCCGGACTCACATCCGAACAGATAAGGGAAAAGGTCAACAATCCCTGTCAGGGCCCTCCGCTTGCTGAAATTGCCAGGGGGAAGAAACAGGCCGTCATCGTCTTTGACGATATGACCCGGCCGACGCCGATCAAGGAGGTTGCCCCGTATATGTTGGAACCACTTCACCGGGCCGGCATGCAAAGAGACCAGATTCGCTTTATTTGGGCCCTTGGTTCTCACGGGGCTTATGACATGATTAATGCCCGCAAGAAACTGGGTGATGAGATTGTTGAGAATTACGCCGTTTACAACCATGATCCCTTCCAGAACACAGTGTGGATAGGGAGGACTCCCACCGGAGTGGAACTCTGGTTTAGCCGTGAATTCATGGCCTGTGACCTGAAGATCGGGATCGGATGCATTACTCCTCATGTTCACGTCGGATATGGGGGTGGAGCTAAGATCGTCCTTCCCGGGGTTGCCGGGATAGAAAGTATCAATCAGTTTCACAATCAATTTTACCGTGACCCGCAGAGCACGGGACTGGGAAACTTTGAAAATAATATCATGCGGGCCGAGGTCGATGCGGCCGGGGAAGCGGTGGGTCTGGACTTCAAGGTGGATTGTCTGATTAATCGCCGCGGGGAGATTACTAATCTCTATGCCGGGCCCTTCCGGGCCACTCATAGCGCGGGAGCGGAAGAGGGCAGGGACCATTACGGGGCACCCTATGCAGAGGGATATGAAATAGTAATTGCAAACTCCTACGCCAAGGCCAACGAATCGGGCATTTCTTTATTAATTGCTTTACAGCTTGTTAAGCCGGGAGAGGGAACTGTTGTCCTGATTTCCGATGCTCCCGAAGGGCAGGTCCCTCATTACGTGATGCGGGGTTGGGGAAGTGATTATGGCGGCCGTCACTATACCGCAAAGGTGAAAGGTGTTATGCCGAACCTGTTGAAAAAACTCATCGTAATGATGCCCTACCCGGACCGGACAAGCCTCGATTGGTTCTGCCACATCGATGACGCAACAATGGTGAAAACCTGGGCGGAAGTCCTGGCCATCCTTAAGGATGACTATCCCGCCGCGGCAAAGGTCGCGGTGGTCCTGGACGGGACAATGCAATATGTAAAATCCAAGTTGAGTGAAAAGGAGTAGCAGCGGGAGAAAAGTGTTTAAATCCCGAGAAGTTTTGGGGCCGGAAATTCACCTCAGACCGGGGTCCGCTCCCAGCTCGAGTAGGCCTTCCGGATAAGGGACTCGGCCATACCGGGAGCTATCTTCTTAAGCGAGTAAAGAAGCTTTGACAATCTGGTTGCCGGCAGTACCTTGGCCCGGTTGCGCCGGATCCCGCGGATTATTATTCGCGCGGTCCTTTCGACGCTCATGCTGATAAGGCGGGGTGAGTTCCTCAGATCCTGGCTGAATCCCTTGATGGCTAAGGTCTGAAGAATCGGCGTCCGAACCACCCCCGGACACACGGCGGTCACCCCGATCCCGTAGCAATTTAGCTCGGCCCGGAGCGCCTCCGAGAAGCCAACCATACCGAATTTGGTCACGCTGTAAGGCACCAGACCCGGTATCCCGATCAGCCCGGCCATGGAGGCGATGTTCACAATCTGGCCGCTGCCCCGCGAGATCAAGTGGGGGAGGAGATGATGGGTGAGCAGGATCGGCCCCCGCA
>JAUWWP010000312.1 GCA_030616835.1 Deltaproteobacteria bacterium
CTATCACTCATATCGTGCTGGATAACCCCAACCGCAAGGCCCAGAAGCTCATAGATTCCACCCATCCAATGGCGATCGCGTCTGGCCAGGTAGTCATTAACAGTTACTATATGGACCCCCTCGCCGGTCAGGGCATTGAGGTAGACCGGCAGGGTTGCGGCAAGGGTTTTTCCCTCGCCGGTTTTCATTTCCGCAATCTTTCCCTGATGAAGCACGATTCCGCCCACGAGCTGGACATCGAAATGGCGCTGCCCGATTGTGCGCACGGCTGCCTCCCTGACTGCCGCAAATGCTTCCGGCAGAAGATCATTTAGGGTTTCTCCTTTACTCAGCCTTTCCTTAAACTCCCGGGTCTTTTCCTTAAGTTCAAGGTCGCTCAGGCGCTGCATCTGGGGCTCAAGTTCGTTAATGACCTTGACTATTGAGGTAAGTTCCCTCAGCTCCCTCTCGTTTTTGTTGAGAATCTTTTTTAATCCACTGAACATCGCGAAGCTCCAACCTTTGGTATATTAATTTATTTTAACATCTCTTGCCTAAATCTTCAACTGTTTGATAAAAATAAAAAACCCTGGTAAGGTCTTTCCCTACCAGGGCAATTCAATACTCTTAAATCTTTGAGGGGTTAATCTAAAAGATAATTTTCAGGATCGACAGGAACTCCATTTACCCGAACCTCATAATGGAGATGGGGACCAGTGCTTATTCCGGTATCGCCAACAGCCGCAATCTTTTCACCCCTTTTCACCTTCTGTCCTGGCTTAACGAAGATCTCTGAACAATGTCCATAGCAGGTTACCAGTCCATAGCCGTGGTTGACAAGCAACATCTTTCCATAAGTTCCCTCGGTTCCGACAAAGGTCACTATTCCCTCAGCCGGGGCAATAATAGTGGTTCCTCTTGCGGTAGCAATATCCAATCCATCGTGCATCTTTTTTTCGCCGGTAAAAGGATAGATTCGATAACCGAATCCGGAAGTAATCCATCCCCGGGTAGGCCAGACGGAAGGGGTAGAGGCCAGAAGGGAGCGTTGATTCTCCAAAAGCTCATGCAGCTCTATGAACCTTTGCTCCTGCAGGCTGGTCTCATCTTTCAGTCTCTCCAACTCGTGATTCATCCGGCTGATCAGCAGCTCCTGTCTTATCCCCGGGGAGAGGAGAGATTGCTCCAGTTCCCTTGAAGATCCTCCGATCCCCAGCCCCTTGGCTCCTCTCATTGGCTTTTCTAAATTTGTTATAATTCTAAGTTTAGTATCGAACTGGCGGAGCCTGGTCATCTCTCTCTCTAAGTCATCGATCTTGCTGGCAAACTGCCTGATCTGGATTTTCTGGTTTTTCGCCTCTTCGCGGAGATTCCTGAACTCCCCCATTTTGTTCTTGGCATTAATGTAATCCACCATTAGATAGATGGAAAAGAGGAAAAGAGCTATCCCGAGCGCACCGCTAATCTGAAGAAGCCTTCTGGGCAATTGAAGTCTTCTAACCTTGGCTACCTTTTCAGGCACAATAAGAATAGTGAAAAACTTATTGTCCACAGTACTTTCTCCTACAAGACAATGAGATAATTAACTTTTTTATCATAAGTATTTAATAAACTTAAAACCTATTTTTGTCAAGCATTTTTGACGCCTGGATAAATAATATAGCCACATATCCAAGATATTGTATATTGATAAAAAAGGTATCTACATGTAGGGGCTTTTATTTTATTTCAAATAATGCGTGAATGTAGGGGCCGAAATCTCTGGCGGCCCGAATAAGGGTGGATTATATAAATTGCAAAATGCAAATGCCTGTCCTGCCTGTCCTGAGCGAAGTCGAAGGAAGCGAAGTCGAAGGGATTGAATTGGGATTTGAACCACGAATTTCACGAATTACACGAAACAAGCCGATTTCCTGAGGAGCCCCGATGCACATCGGGGCGTCTCGAAGGATTGGGATTTGGTCCGTCGTCGGCGGTCATTTGGATTTGATTTGTCATTGGGATTTTGTCATTTATCACTGGTATCTGCAATCTACAATCTGAAATCTGTAGTGATTAAAACCCTTTGCCTATCTGGGCACTGAGTAAGGGCTGGTTTTCTACCTTGTTCTCCCCGATAATGAGCTTCAGAGGATGGTCGAGATAATTAAGATACGGAACTTCATCTCCCAACTGGTATTTGGGGGGATGGGAGAACTCCAAATAGAATTGATAATCACCCACAAATCCTTTTGCACTGGTTAGGTCCCAGTCCTGCCACATATACCCGAGGCAGCCGGGGGATTGCTCGGGAGGATCTTTATAGTCCAGATCGTCGATTAACCCCATACTAATTTTAAACCCTTTGGGCGGGTCATAAAACAGGGAACGGGTCATGAAGGTTCCGCAGGGCCCGGTCAATACCCTCCAACTGTCAGGGGCAGGGTTGAAATTCTCCTCTCCGTCGTCCATCTTCCCGTCAACGACGAAGCCCTGGAGATTATTAGAGTTATAGGTCATGGAGCCGATGGCATTCGGACCGTAGTCGGTTCCAAAGCGGACCACTGCCTCTTTAATAAAAAGTTTTTGGAGAGAGCCGGGTATGTGGACAGTAACCGGGACCGTGGTCGTATTTCGGTACTGGCAGACATCAGAGAATGTTCGCATAAGCTTCATATTGAAGAAAAATCCCACCCACTGTTCCACTCTTCTTACCACCCTTATCGGACCTCTTTTGTAAGCAAGGACATCAGAGGATAAACTTTCTTCATTAAGCCTGATGGCGGGGAGGAAGCGGATCTTATACCTCGGCCTTATTTTAAGCCGATCCACATAGTCTTTGCCGCATCCGCCTGCGGAGGCCGGCACAATTTCGTATTTATAGTAGGTAGAGTGGAGGCCATCTTTGGTGATTATATATTGGCTTTGAAAATAATCGCTTCGAATAGACTCGTGCTCATAATCGTATTGAACATAAGGAGGTTGCGAAGACAGTGGAGGTGGATCGGTGGGAAAATGAAGGAGATAACACCATCCCTTTCCCCCGGTCAGTGGATCCACCACTTCGATCTCAATCCCGTTGGTAAACCCTTTTAGCCATTTTTCTTTCTCTGCCCGGTCCCCGGTATCGGAGACCATAAAGAGAAGCACATCCTGAGGGTCGAGAATCCCGTTTCCCAGATTCGCATTGTTCTTCTTTCCCTCCGGCAGGACCCAATCTCCCTCTTCGGTCATCTCATCTATCTGGAAAAGGATAGGCTCAAATTTTCCATCTTGATAAGCATAAAGCCTTAGATTTGAGATCAGACTACCCAAGAGATCTTTGGGCAGGGATTCTGCCTTTATCACCACCGGGTCGGGCCAGCGGGTGAGGGTTTTTGCCCCGCTTGAGGCGGGCTGCTCTGCCTGGGCCCAGAGCCTCCCGGAAGCAATCAGCAGGAGGGAAGCTACTGCAAAGATAGCAACTTTTCTCCCTAAGCTCATAATACCTCCTTTACCCTATTAGCAATTCGCCTCCGGCGCCCCCATTCCCGATTTACCTCTTTCGATCCCTCTCCCCTGCCTGTTCTGAGCCTGCCGAAGGATTAGGGCTGACACAAAGGTCAGCCCCTACTTAGGATTTATTCATATATTCTGTCATTTTGACATTTGTCATTCATTTGTCATTTGAGCTTTGTAATTTGTCATTAAGACCTGCAGTCCGCCGCCCCTACTCCTTACTGCCTACTGCCTACTTCCTACTCCTTGCTACTCATGGCTCATAATGGTATCCCATATCCACAATACCGCTGTCGGGAACACCATCGGTGCGGGTGGTTTTATCGTCCATACCAAGGTTTACTGCCGTGTCGCTGCCGGCATCAACGCAGGGGCTGTCGGAGCCCTGGCCGGCTGCGGTCTGGCTCAGGTAGTAATCGCCATTAGGGCCGGTTACAAACA
>JAUWWP010000548.1 GCA_030616835.1 Deltaproteobacteria bacterium
GAATTCTTATAATAGTTTTTCTCATACCAATCGGCTACCCATTCATCGACACTCCCGGCCATATCCATCGCACCGTAAGGGGAGGCACCTGCCGGTTTGCTCCCCACCGGCCAGGTTCTATCCATCCCACACCCATCTCCTCCATCGTCCATCACCGCATAGCTGCAAGTGGCCTCTGTGTTCCCCCAGGGATACTTTCTTCCTTTTGTCCCCCGGGCCGCCTTCTCCCACTTAGCCTCGGTGGGCAGCCTCTTTCCCCTCCACTTACAGTAAGCCCCGGCTTGATGCCAATCAACACAGTTGATCGGATGGCTTCCCCGATCTGACTTGCCCCAGTTGCAGTATTTCCCGCTATCTGGTTTCTTGCAGGCCCCGGCCTGAACGCAGGCGGCGTATTTATCCACAGTCACCTCGTATTTGTCTATGTAATAGGCATCAAGATAAACTTTATGCACCGGCTTCTCATCATCAAACCCGCTGTTACTCCCCATCGTGAACTCACCCGCTGGGATATAGACCATCCCTTCTTTTCCAGCCAATGCCTTGTCCTCTACCTTTACCTCTTCCCCGGGCTCCTCCCTTCCCTTCCCTCCAAGATACAGATAGCCAGCAATGCTTAGTAGGCATATCAGGATAACTGCCGCCGCAGCAATCAGGGATCTCCTTCCGGGTCGGATGAATCCGACCCCTACCCTGGGCTCCGCGGGTCTCTTTTCGGGTCGCATGAATGCGACCCCTACATCTTTCTTGACCAGGGCCTCCTTCAACCCGGCAGCCGAGGAAAACCTCTTCTCCGGTTCCTTTTCCAGGCATTTAAGGATTATTGAGTTGAGCCATTCGGGAATAACGGTTATTGCCTTTGGAGCTTTGCTCATTATCTGATACCTTACATCTCCACTGTGAAAAGGAGGATTGCCGGAAAGCATTTCGTAAAGGGTTGCGCCAAGGGCATAGATGTCGGTTCTATTATCGCTGGGCTCCCCTTCTATCTGCTCCGGAGCCATATAAAGCAGGGTGCCCGAGGTCTCAGGAGCTACCCGGGAATAGCGGCTCATTGTGTCTTTCAGCACTCTGGCAATCCCAAAATCCAGAATCTTCGCCTCTCCATTCTTATCAATCATTATATTCGCCGGCTTTAGGTCCCGGTGGACAATTTTTCTACTATGAGCATAGGAAAGCCCCTCAAGAACCTGATGGTCTTCCTTTAGTG
This sequence comes from Deltaproteobacteria bacterium, assembly GCA_030616835.1. GTDB lineage: Bacteria > Desulfobacterota. The sequence continues at coordinate 1,211 of JAUWWP010000548.1, forward strand.
CCTCTTCAGGCTCAAGACTTCCCTTCTCTAAAATGACAGAAGATAGGGTCTTACCCTCTATATACTCCATCACCAGAAATACATCCTCCCCGTATTCCTCAAAGGTGTGAAGTCTCATTAAATTGTGGTGAGTAAGCTCGAGGGCAACCTTAGCCTCCTTCTTGAGCATCTCTATAGCTGCCCTGTTCCGGGCGAGCTCTCCGGGGATCATCTTTATTGCCACATATCTCTCAAGCTTGGTATCAAATGCTTTATAAACAATCCCCATGCCACCGGCGCCAAGCTCCTCTTCTATTCGGTATCTATTGGCAAAGAGTTTGCCCGCCTCCTTTTTTTTAAACCAGCTTCTCAGTTCCAACTGGCAGGAGGAGCAGAAGGAGGCAGATTGCACAACCTCAGAGCCGCAGAAAGGGCAGGTAATATGTTTCTGATCCTCGGGAGGACGGCGATATAGATTCCAACCACACCACATACAGAAGGCTGAGTTATCTGCGGTGCGTTTGCCGC
>JAUWWP010000584.1 GCA_030616835.1 Deltaproteobacteria bacterium
AAAGGTTCTTGATCTCCTCTTCCTTCTCCCTGAGGAGGTGGTCTTTATGCTCGATTGTCTGATCCTTCTTCTTGAGGAGCTCAAGGTTTATCAGTTCCAACAGGAGCTGGGCCGGGGAAAAGTCAGGCCCGGTTTGTTCCTGACCCAGAGACACTAAGGCTTCCAATGCCTCTACCTTTGCTTTGGGCAACTCTTTCTTAGATGCGATTAGTAATTCTCGATAGCAGGGCTCACAGTTGTCATACTTATAATAGTTCTGATTGTAATAATGATTCACTAATTTGGCTACCGGGCTTAATTCGGCTTCGCTTTCAAAGTAGAACGAGAGGATCATCATCGTCAACCAGCGGGAGAGATTGCCGTTGGGGAGGACCAGAACTTCGGCCCCGAGGCCCTTTAAGATTACGATTACCTCCTCCCGTCTGGACAGCCCGTACTTCTGATGTTCATCTAAAGGGGGATGGGTGTATCCCAGCTTATGGCTAATGAATTTGGTAACTATCTGCTCGGCCTGAACCCGGGGTGGCGAATCAAAGGGTGCGGCCAGAAGGAGACGATCCCGGCAGACCCTCCAGAGTTCCCGGATGAACTTTTCTCTTTTCTCGGGCGGGATGTGCTCCAGGACATCCAAGCTGACAGACATTTCAAATTCACCTTCGCCGAATGGTAGGTCAAGGGCATCGGCCTGGTGGTAATTGGGGAGGTTGCTCTCTTTTTGATCAATGATCGTAATTTTATCTTCAGGTAAGAAGCTTAGGATATTTCCCGGATACCCGCCCACCTCAAGAATTTTTAAAGGTTTATTATTTTCCCGCAATAGATCAATAGCCTCCTGAAGGATCTTATATCTCTGGTACTGATCAAAGGGAAGCTCAAGAATATCCATTTTATTTCTCAAAGAGAAGCGAGGTTAAATGTCCACCCTGTTTTAGCACACTGGAGAGGGAGCCGATCCCGTGTTGAAAGTGAAGATACACATTGGTGGATATATCGGTATAGATGAAAAGTATTCTCATTTCAACTCTACTCGAGGGGAGAGCCACTTACTGAGTATAGGCCGATACAGTCCCCACATTCCTCCGGAGTTTCTCCAGCCCTAATTCTCCTCCGTAGTCCGAGGTATCTCGGTTTTCTCCAGATTCTCTCCAGGGCTTCTTCATTTACATTCCCAAGGGTCAAGACTCCGCAATCGATTCCTTCCCCATTTTTCCCTAATTTAGTTACCGGATACTCCAGGATGCAGCAGGG
>JAUWWP010000311.1 GCA_030616835.1 Deltaproteobacteria bacterium
GCGCACATCAGTCGATTCTGCTCCTGATTGGCTGCCAATTCTAATCCGAGTGCAAATGTACGAAATTGAGAATTGATTCTATTTCCCTGCGTTTTCATAAATACTAAAAAGTCAATATTTTCTGGGCAGACAAGGATTGAATTGGGGTACGGGTTGTATTTTTCGGAAAATAGGAATGGTTCTCTTTACCTTCGACAAGCCTGTCTTGAGCTAAGTCGAAGGGCTCAGGACAAGTAATTCGAATGTTTACGTATTATTTGGGATTATGGTATGCATAATGAAAGGCCCTGTTTAAATGAAAGATTCGACCACCACATTCCATTATGGGGTAGCATGAAATGAAGCTCGAGCCGGAACAGGAGTCGGTTCTTCGCAGCGAGTCGGGCAAGGCGCCCTCGCTGGCCATGAAGACCCTGGTTGAATACGGCAAGTCGTTTGGCGCGGCCCGCCTGGTCCCGATCAAGAGCGGGCATCTGGCCGGTACCTTTGGCGTATTTTTGTACCGCGCTTATTACCACATACTTCAACAGCTGGTGGCCGAAGGGGTCAAGGTCAAGGTGCTGACCACTTCAAATCCTCGGCCGGGCCATGACTTCAACCTGGTCAACCGGTTGGCAATGAGCGGGCAGAAAAGGTTGGATGGTTATTTGGACGCTCTGGGAGTCACCCCGAATTATTCCTGTGTGTGCTACGAGGACGCTAATGTGCCCGGGCTGGGCGACAAGCTGGCCTGGGCCGAGTCGTCAGCCGTGCAGTTCGCAAACTCTGTCCTGGGCTCACGCACCAACCGCAACTCGATTCTTATTGATGTGTGCTCGGCGGTCACGGGTCTGACGCCTGAGTTCGGGTACTTGCTTGACGAGAACCGGCGGGGCCGATTGCTGGTCAAGCTCAAGGTTAATCGGATGGACGCCTCGGCGCTGGGCTATATCATCGGCCAGAAGGCGGTGAATCGGGTGCCGGTGATCGAGCATTACGAGTTTAACCGGATCGAGCTGAAGAACATGGGTGGCGCCATGGCCGCGGCGGGCGGGGTGGCACTGTTCCACATCGAGGGGATTACCCCGGAGAGCCCTGACCTTAAGTCAGTATTTGACGGCGAGCCTGAGGATACGATCACCATAACGCAGGATGACCTTGATGCGCTCCGGACCAAACGGCCCGATGATGCGGCGATCGTTGTGTTTGGCTGCCCGCAGATGACCTATGATGAAACCGTGGAACTGGCGGAGCGGTTCGCGGGTAAAAGTGTGAACCGGCCGACCCACTTCTACCTGATTCCTGAGGCCAAAAAGCGCTTTCTTGCGACTGATCTTTGCCGCAAAGTAATCGAGGCCGGTGTCAGGGTCCTTGACCACTGTCCCCTCGCGGGGCTTATGGTGCGTCGCGAGAGCAAGAAGGTGCTTACTCCTTCCGGCAAATGTTACTACTACCTGCCCGGCACTGATTACGGGAGCGTTGACGATTGTCTCCGGACCTGCGGGGTGATGCCATGACTACCCTTAAAGGGCGGGCGATTTACGGCGGCCGCGCAAGTGGGCCGGCATTGGTAACACGCATGCCGGTTAACTTCACCGCCGCCTTCAGTAAGCCGGCCAATATCCTTCCCCATAAAAGGGGCGAGATTAATGACCGCCACCACGAGCTGTTCAAAAAGAACCTGAAGGGTACTGTCCTGGTGTTTCCGGCGGCTATCGGCTCGACCTATACCGGGATGCTTCTCATGCAACTCATGTACGACGGGCATGCGCCCGCAGGAGTAATTGTCCAAAACGCTGACTCACTCCTCGTCTCCGGTACGGTCCTGGCCGAGGTATGGTTCGGCAAGGGTATTCCCGTAGTCGAGTATAGCTCGGACGACCTCTTTGAAAAGATCAAGACCGGCGTGCATGTAGAGGTTAACGGGAATACCGGGGAGATTATCGTTACAGGTTAAAATTCAAAAATATTAAGATACTTTACCTATTAGGAGTCGAAGGATTATGGGTTTTTGGTCTTGGTTCTGGATCCTGGTTCCACCGGCAGTATTTTTGATAGCCACGGTGGCCTATTACACCATTTCTAATAAGGGGGATGGTTTGGATGGGGGATAAAAGCCTTTTAATATCTTTCGGGCCCTACCTGGTCGTCTTGGTCGGGGTAGGGATATTATGCTACCGGCTATCGTCCTCACTTTCCGACTTCATCCTGGCCGGCAGGCGTCTGGGCGCGTGGGCGGCGGCGATCAGCGCCCAGGCCGCGGCCTTTGACGTGCCGCTCCGGGACGAACGCAGTAACCTCATTCCCCTCTCCGAGCATGAGCTGGTCCGAAATATCCTGGAGAGTAACGAATGACCGGCGTTTAAACTTTACATTAAAATAAGGCTTTATGGAAACAGCCACAAGGCCAATATTTATTTCTCCTCTCCCCTTTTGTGGGGAGAGGGCAAGGGTGAGGGGGATAATCGGAGAGAAAAGGGGATATGGCTAAAACTTATGCCAAGCCATTTTTAAAATGGGCCGGGGGGAAGTCTCAGCTCCTTCAGCAATTTGTATTATTTCTTCCTTTAAATTTTAATAAGTATATTGAGCCATTTCTTGGCGGAGGGGCACTATTTTTTTATCTCTTTTCTCACCATAAGATTAAAGAAGCAATCCTTCTGGATTCTAATCAGGAACTTATCGATTGCTACCGGGCGATTAAAAGCGATTTTAAGGATCTAACCAAATATTTAAGCCAACATAAGAAAAAACACTATGATTTAGTAGAGGAATATTATTATCGAGTCCGCAATCGAATCAGGAATAACCTCGAATTATGGCGCAGCCTATCAATCGCCGAAAAAGCGGCGATAACCATATACCTTAACAAAACTTGCTATAACGGACTTTATCGAGTAAATCGCAAAAATCAATTTAATGTGCCGGTGGGGAGATATAAAAACCCAGAAATTTATAATTTAGCGAATCTGAAGGCAATCAGTGAAGCCCTGAAGACCGCTAAAATTATAAGGGCTGGTGATTTTGCTGAATCGCTGCAATATGCCGGAGAGAACGATTTTGTTTATCTTGACCCCCCCTACCATCCCTTAAGCAAAACTTCAAGTTTCACTGGTTATACCAAGGACGGATTTGACGAAAATGAACAAATAAGATTAGCTGAGGTATATCGTGAATTGGACAAAAAGAGATGTAAAGTTATGTTAAGTAACTCCGACACCAAACTAATAAAACAATTGTATCAGGATTATCGGATCGAAAAAGTCAGGGCAAGCAGAGCAATATCTTGTCACGGTTCGGGAAGAGGTAGAATTAGCGAGTTTGTTATCCTAAATTATTGAATGGTAACTGGTGGGAAAATGGAGTCACATCTGGTGGGTGATAAAGAGGACATTAGTTCTAAAACAACTTAAATATAACGCTTTACCTCTGGCAATTCCTCAGAATTCGCCATTTGAAAATGAAGAGAAGCAGTAAGTTTAAAGTTGAGGCCTGACCCCTATTCTTCCTCGCCGTAGTTTTCCAGAAGCTCCTTACTTAACGAGTTGTTTATGGCTATCTCGCGATACACCGAGGCATTCAGCTTGGGGATCCTTTTCTTGGTCAAGGGGTCAAAGGAAAACATTCCCATTTTTATGGAGAGGCCGTGGTTCCACTCGTAGTTGTCCATGAGCGTCCAGTAGAAATATCCCCTCACATCCGCCCCATCGTGGATTGCATTCAGCACCCAATTGAGGTGAGGGATGAGAAATTCTGGTCCGGTTTCATCTTTATCAGGGTCGTCTACCCCGTTTTCAGTGATTATTGCCGGAATGCCGTATGGCCTTGCCATCATTATCACATCATATATGCCCTCGGGGTAAAATTCCCATAAACCTTCCGGCACAAAATTAAGAATAGGATAGCCGAGGTCTCCGGATCCAAGACTGAC
>JAUWWP010000114.1 GCA_030616835.1 Deltaproteobacteria bacterium
ACCGGTTGGGGAATGTCTTTTAGAGTTGGATAAGTTTGGTAATGGGCGAGGTTTTTCAAACCGGGGTTGACCGCATAAAGGCTCCCGGGAAATCCAATATCCTCCAGCGACTCTAAGAACTCTTTCCCCATGTTGCCTACTGCCGTGGAGGCCCCGACAACTGCGATTGATTTCGGCTTAAAGATAAGCTCCAGTTGAGCTTTGAATTTTGACATTGTCTCACCTTCTATCCACTATATTCCGTAAAAAGACCTATTTGGTTATGATTACCCGAATGCTCTGAATATTGCATCAATGGGATCCAGAATTACTATAAATGTTTTCTTCCATAGTGGCCTACGACTATCTCTCATCAGTTTCTTCTTGTAATGATATCGGAGCTCTCCCAGTAATGAACCGACAGGAGAGGTTATTATCAAATCCTGTCTCGAAGGCTCTTCAACCCAGGCCTCGAAAACGTACTCCCAGGCCACAGAGGTAGCGGTGCTGAAAAGGAACGAGCTCCAGACAGAGTATCCCCGGTTTCTCGCAAGCAGGTATGCTTCAGCTCCAGCCAAAGGATGCAGAATATAATTCATCCACCATGGACTATCGTCCCATACTGGTGGATGAGTATATGCCCACTGGAACTTCTCCCAGCTTTCCTGGAAGGAAAAATTCCCCCCCTCCCATTTGCGTTTATGCTGAGGAGAAAAGGCAATGACAATCACCGCCCCTACACCAAAACCTGCCAGATAACAGCTTGCCTTGGTTAAGAAGGTTTTTCGAAATTCACTCTCATCATCCCCCTGGATCCCGATCCTGCCCAGGTGGAAGAGGGAGGGACTCAGAATCCGAGGGAAAGGAGCTAATCGAAGACCGGAGCCGCTCAATTGCTTATAGGATTCCATATAGCTATTGCCATCAAAAGAAATTGAGGGGAAGTCTGGGTCGATTGGTTTCGTTAAAGAATCTGCCAAGGCAGATCCAGATAATAAAAACAGGATAGTTAAGCTTGAAATTACTGCCTTACTAATTATTTGACTTATTGCCATCGACCATTATCTTTTGTCCGTTTTTATGAATCAAATGCTATCTCATAATTGCCTGAAGGGCAACTCCTTTTCCCGGTTGGTAAGCATCCAAAATTTCGGCACAATTAAGCAGGATAGCCAGGGCTTGTAGGGGTGGACCTCAGTGTCCACCCTTATTCGGGCCGACAGGGATGTCGTCCCCTACATTCTGGAAAGCCCCGATAAGTTAGGTGCTTTTAATTTCTCTTTTTGAGGAAAGTATGATAAAATATGCATTCCTAATTAATAATGAAGAGGTGGAAAATAATGGAAGTTCGCAAGAAGAGGGCACTGGATAAATTTACAGCAGAGTTAAAAAGACGGTTAGGAAACAGAGTCATGGGGGCCTATTTATTCGGGAGTACCGCTAAAGGAACGGATAGTCCAGGAAGCGATATTGATGTATTGATAATTTATTCAGATGCTGACAAAAAGAAAGTAGAGGATGTCGTTGATGAGTTAACATTTAATATTGCCTGCAAGACGGAAGAGAGCATCGAGATAATACTGATGTCAGAGCAAGAGTATAAGGCAGGTATCGGGCGGTCGCCTTTCCTCTGGGAGGTGCTCCAATTTGGTAAAACCATCTTCGCTCGTAGCTCATTTACAGAATGGCGGTTAGACTTTGGAGGTTACTTGAAGTTGGCCAAAGACTATTTAGATTATGCAAAGGACGCTAAGGAAGAGAATAAAGTCCGTTTGGCTATTGACACCGCTTACAATTCAGCCGAACTTTTGGCCAAAGCACTAATTATCAGTACTCGCAATAGCTTGGCCTCTTCACATGGTGGAATTGTTGGGCAATTTGGAAAACTTTTTGTTCTTAGCGGTCAAACCGATCCTCAGATTGGTAAAGGACTCAACAAGAGTCTCAGACTAAGAGGACAGGCTCGTTATGAACCTAACACTGAATTAAATAGAAAAGATGCAGAGTTTGTGATAACCATTGCTGAAAAATTATTAATACTTGCTGAAAAACAGCTTGAAAGCAAGATTTGAGGATTCAGTTCTCTTTCGATTCCTGACCCCTTCAGAATTTTATTTTGTAAAGGTTATACCTTACTCCTCCAGAGAGCATAACCTCTATACTTTCAGCATGTCCACTCTTGTTGAATCTCAATATAATGTATTGGAGTCAAAGGTTCTTCCAATAGTTCTAACGGGAGTTCTCCTCGTCCTCGTAGAGTTCCATTCAGCCGAAGCCGGTCGAAGAGATCCTCCCACCGCTGCCTTCCTCTCCGCGATCTTCCCCGGAGGAGGACATTTTTATCTGGGTGAGAGCGGGAAAGGTCTTATATATCTTAGCAGTGAGCTTTCCTTGGTCGGTGCCGGCTACTGCCTGGATGAGTCCCTGGAGAAAGAGCCCCGGGAGGAGTTAAATTTTCTTTATATTTTAGCGCTAAAAGAACATGAGCTGGGGATCTTTACTGCTTATCGGAACGCCAGGTTACTTAGCGGGAACAAGAAGTATACAATCCCTCCCGATCCCTCCCCGATTTCTAAACTTTTCTTATCCCCCTTTCTTGGGAATAATCTCGTCAGCCTCGAGGTTTATGGGTTTGCCCTTATTGGAGCTGCCCTGGCCTACGGGCAGTGGCTTGCGAATAAGCCGCAAAAGAGGTTCAACCAGATCTCCGATGTCTATATAATGGGAGGCCATCTGGACCGAGGCCGCGGGTTCTCTACCTATGAGGCTTTACTCTTCTCGATAAGCCTGTCCGCGGCCGTGGGGGAGGAAGCAGCCTGGAGGGGAGTGGTTCAGACGGAATATGAGGAGAGTTTGGGCAGGGTCAAGGGCCTGGTGGCTGCCTCCCTTATGTTTGGATTATCCCATCTGCTCAATCCTAATGTTGCCAATAGGTACCGGGAGGGAGGAGTTGCCACGGCTGGGGGGATGTATCTGGGCTGGCTCTATCAGAGAAATGGCTACTGCCTGAGTAGATCAATTGCTGCCCACTTCTGGTATAACATCCTTGCTGGAACTACCGCTTTCCTCTTAGACCCCGAGAACAACCCACTTGGGATCAAGGTGGAATTTAAATTTTAAGAGGAAGTTAGCCTTTTCTTAAGGGTTCTAAACCGCCTTTTTCCTTTTTTAGAAAACAGGAATATCAGGGCAAATCCGGCAATAAAACCCCCGATATGGGCATACCAGGCAACTCCACCTCCAGAACTTAAGAGCTGCATGAGGAACCAGATCCCCAGGAAAAGGACTGCCGGAAGCCTCATTATTCTGATAAAGAAGAATATGGGGACCAGGGTAATGACCTGGGCCCGGGGATAAAGGAGGATATAAGCACCGAGGACACCGGATATCGCACCGCTGGCACCGATCATAGGAACCTGGGAACCGGGCTCTAATAGGATGTGGGAAAAGCTTGCCAGAAGCCCACAGATCAAATAGAAGAAGATGAATTTGATATGGCCCATAGAGTCCTCAATATTGTTGCCGAAGATCCACAGATAGAGCATATTTCCGCCAAGATGCAAGAACCCACCGTGCATAAACATTGAGCTGAAAAGGGTTAAAGGGACTGGGATGGCTGCGGTAGGACGGATATCGGTAAAATGGGTTATCTCGTAAGGTATGACTCCCAGGCGGAGGATAAGGTGCTGGGATTCTGGGCCCTGAGCGATCTGAAGGAGGAAGATCAGAACATTGATTACAATTAACCCTATGGTTACAGAGGGGAAAATCTCAGTAGGATTCTCATCCTTTAAGGGTATCATTAACAAGCCTCATGGAAATGAAATGGTTAATATCTTTTATCCCAAGAAGTCTTAGATGTCAAGAGCCTCCGTTCGCCAAAGGCGGATTGAAAATTGCAAAATGCAAAATGCAAATGATGGAATTGGGATTTGGGATTCAGCCTTCGTAGCCAGCCTACTTCGCCATAGCGGCTGCGAAGGCTGAACTACGGCGAAGTAGGCTTTGGTCATTGGGATTTGATTGACTTGGTCATTGGTTATTTTTTCTTGATTAGTCCGGGGAAATAGTTTATATTTTTATAGTATGGATGACCCGGGAGGTATCGGAAGACTGCTCATCCTTTTGGGCCTATCATTGGCAGCCTTAAGGATAGTCCTTATCCTTGGGGCAAATGTTTCCTGGTTGGGGAGACTGTCCGGGGATATCTATATCAAAAAAGATAGCTTTAGTTTTTACTTCCCAATTACCACCGGCATAATTATCAGCATGTTGCTGACATTACTTTTCTTAATTTTCAGGAGATAGGATGTGGGAAGCGATAAGTAGAAAAATTGGGGCTTTTACCCTCGATCATTGGAGGAAGGGACTTTTGGAGGGGATTAACTTCAGTGAAGCCCTTTTCTGGGAGATCTTGAAGGAAGGGAACGCTACTTTCTTTCTGTATATCCTGATCCTACTGATCTTCTGGCTATGGTTAAGAGTAAGTAGGAGGATGGTTAGGCATCTGCCCCGAGGAGTGGATAGGCGTCAGGTAAAGCAGATTTTGCGGCGGGCAAGAAGGTTTGCCAAAAAGGGTGATTATCTGAATTCGGGTGAGTTGTTTAAGAGCATTGGCCACTGGGAAGCATCGGGAAAGATGTTTCTTAAAGCTGAGGCTCAATTTAAGTTAGCTGGGGTTCTTGTCAAGCAGGACCGATTGGAAGAGGCAGCCCAAAAATATGAGGAGATTGAGCAGTTTGAGGAGGCAGCCACCCTTTATGCTCAACTGAATAAGTATGCGCAGGCAGCAGCAAATTATCGCAAGGCCCGCAAGTATAGATTGACCGCAGAGATGTATGAGCGGGCTAATGATTTCTTAAAGGCAGGGGAGTATTTTCAGAAGATCTCTTTCTTCCGGAAGGCGGGAGAGATGTATCTTAGAGGAAAGGATTTTGAGCAAGCCGGGCGAATGTTAGAGGAATCTGTTGATGAGCTTACCACCCTGCTTCCCGAGGATATGTCCCCGGAGAATTGTAGAGCCCTCAGGGGGTTAGCAAGCAGAAGCGGGGAGCTTTATCAAAAGGTCGATCAGATTGGAAGGGCAGCAAGGATCTGGGAAAGGGGAGGGCTGTACAGCCGGGCGGCTGAGTGTTGCTGTGGTTTGGAAGATTATTCCCGGGCATCCGAGCTTTATCTCAAGGCGGGTTTGCCGATGAAGGCAGCGGAGATTATGGAGAGGTTAGGAGAACAGAAGCAAAGTGCACTGCTTAAGGCCCAGACGTATTTAGAGCATGGACAGAAGATCGAGGCCGCAGAATACTTCGAGAAGGCGGAGCAGTACCTGAAAGCTGCTGAGCTCCAGAAAGAACTGGGTAGTCTTCTGCAGGCCAGCGAGCTTTATGAGAAGGGAGGGGATCTGGCCCAGGCAGCGGGGATGTATAAGGATGCCGGGGAATTAAAGAAGGCTGCTCAGGCTTACGAGCGGGCGGGTGAGTATAAGGCGGCAGCAGAGCTATTCGGCCAGATCGGAGAGGGCCAGGAGGAGACAGCACTTCTGGAGAAGGCCGGAGAGTTTTACCTTGCCGGGAGTAAGCTTAGAAAGAAGGGTCTTAATGATAAGGCAATTAAATTTTTGCAGAAAGTAGAGAAGGACTCAGCTGATTACCAAAGTGCCTGTAATATGCTGGGAGATATCTTTAAAGAAAAAGGGATGTGGTCTCTGGCCATCAAGAAGTATAAGGAGGCCATCGCGGAGGAGGAGGATCTTACTAAGTCCAGTATTGGCTCTTATTATAATTTGGCGATGGTAATGGAGAAAAGTGAGGAATTTGAAGAGGCATTAAGTATTTATGAGAGGATATTGGGCCTGGATTATTATTATCAGGATGTGGCTTCCCGGATATATAATGTGAAGAAGAGGGTGGAGGCAAGTTCTGGTGCCAGGGTCTCCCGAGAGCTCTATGCCCAGACAAATGTGGGGCTACCCACTGATACAGATCCTAAAGAAGAGAAGAAGGCGCGCTACAAGATGATGGAGGTAATCGGTCACGGAGGAATGGGAGTAGTCTATAAGGCAGAGGATATGATTCTGGGCCGGGTAGTTGCCTATAAGGTTTTGCCCAAGGGCTTTAGTGAAAATCCTAATGCCATTAATTTTTTCCAGAGGGAGGCTAAGGCTACCGCGGCTTTGAATCATTCTAATATCGTTACCGTCTTTGATATGGATCAGGATGAGAAGGGGGATTTTTATATAACCATGGAATATATTGAGGGTTCAACCTTAAAGGAGATCCTTAGTAAGCAGAAGGTCCTCTCCGTTCCCGCGGTAGTTCTGATTGCTGGGCAGGTCTGTAAAGGCTTGGGATATGCCCATAATAAGAATATCGTTCATCGAGATATCAAGCCCGGTAATATTATGTGGACCCAGGATAAGGTAGTTAAGATAATGGACTTTGGTCTGGCTAAGGTTCTGAAGGAAGTAATGAAGGATCAGACCATGGTGGGAGGGACCCCATTTTATATGTCTCCTGAGCAGACCTTAGGGGAGGGGGTTGATCATCTAGCCGATATCTACTCTCTGGGGGTTACTATATTCGAGATGGCTACCGGCGAAATGCCCTTTAAGGAGGGAGATATAGGCTATCATCACATTCATACTCCCGCTCCCTCACCCCAAAGCATCAATCCCCAAATACCGGATGAGTTGAAGCAGATTATTATGCGGTGTCTGGAAAAGAAGCCGGAAGATAGGTATCAAAATGCCGATAAGATTTTTGCCGATCTGAAGAGGGTATAACTCACTTGGGGGGGAATATGGGTTGTCCTCTATTTTTATCTGGGGAAGCTCTTAGAGAAGGTGCCCGGAAAGAAGATTCAGGTAGAGGTTGCTTAGCTTCTGCCAGAGGATATGGAAGTATCCCGGCTCCTCCAGATACAGCCACAATACAATGAGAGCTAAAAGCAGGAGGAGCTCCCAGAGCAGGAAGGATCTTTTAACTTTGAATTTAATCAAAGGTTGGAGGATCCCTTGAGCAGTCTTGATCTGTGCCTTTAGCTGGTATAGCCTCCCTCCTTTAAGCTTTTTCGGATCCACTTCAACCTTCACGATAACCGTCTCCTCATCGAACAGATCGGGAACTGCCCGGATCCAGGGCTCGGTAAAGGAAATGCTGCCCTTAAGCGCGGCACAGCCTACTGCGGGCAGGTAAAGTTCAAAGGTCTGTTTCCCTCTTCGGGATATCTTATTAATATCCTTTGATCCAAACCTCAGTCTGTTTGCTCTAACACCGGGAGTTTGTGCCGCTTTAATCAATGTCCGGTAGATATCGGACTTCAACTGCGCTGCACTCTGGTATCGCTTCTGCTGATCATGCTCCAGGGCCTTCGTTATCACCTCAGATGTCTTCTCGCTTATCTTCCCATTAAGCTCTCTTGGCGATTTGAACTCAAATGGGTTCAGATTGGGATCCGCCCCGGTAAGGCAGTGATGAAGGGTAGCTCCCAGGGAAAAGATATCCGAGCGGGTATCGGTCTGCCCGGTACCATACTGCTCCGGAGC
>JAUWWP010000485.1 GCA_030616835.1 Deltaproteobacteria bacterium
ATAAGCAACTCCAAGTTCATTATACCCCTCGGCATAATCAGGAGCAATATGCAGTGCCTGCCGATACTCCTTGATGGCTTCATCATACATTCCCTTCTTAATATAAGCAATTCCAAGATTCATGTATATCTCGGCAAAATCAGACTTTATTTCCAGGGCCTTCTGATATTCCCTGATCGCTTCATCGTACATCCCCTTCTTAACATAAGCAACCCCGAGATTCATGTGGGCTTCAACTAAATCAGGCCTTATTTCCAGGGCTCGCTGATACCACCAGATAGCTTCATCATATATCCCTTTATACCTATAGACATTTCCAAGATTATTATGGGCTTCGGCAAAATCGGGCTTTATTTTTAGGGCCTTCTGGTACTCCCTGATCGCTTCATCGTGCATCCCTTTCTTAGCATAAGCAACCCCAAGATTTGTATAGGTTCTGACAGAATCAGGCTCTGTCTCCAAGGCCCTCTGATACTCCCGGATCGCCTCATCATGCATCCCTCTATCAGCATAAGCAAGTCCGAGATTATTATGAGGCCTTGCTTTATCAGGTGATTTTTTAAGGCAATCACTCCAGAGGGTAAATTCATTACTCCAGACGATATTCCTCTGGAATGTCCAAAAGGAAAAAATAAGAATCACGGGAAATGCCCCGTAAATAAATCCCTTCCTCACTTTCCCTTTCCCTATCCCCACTAAAAACAAAAGAAATCCCAGTAAGGGAAGATACAACCGATGCTCAAAAGCCATATCCAACGCAATTACCGAAGACTCCACCACCAGATTCCCCAGAAACCAAAAAATCCCAAACGAGGCCAGGGGCCTCCTCCGAGCCAGATAAACTCCCAATCCAACTAACCCAATAAGCCCCAGGAAAGAGAATAAGGTCGAGGCCGGAACAAACAAGGAATGAGATACCGAGAAGTCATAGTCCACATTAAGCCGAGATGGTAAGGGGAAGAGGAGCAAACTCAGGTAATACATGACCACCCGTAACTGGGTCAATAGCCTCTCTCCCAAAGAAAAATCCCAACCCTGGTATCCGGCTAATACCCCCCTGATGAAATTAGGTCCCAGATAAACCAGGACAATAATTAAGAATATGACCAGGACACCGATAACCCAAGGCCATCTCCTCCTTACCACCCGGAGATCAAGACGCTGGAAAAAATAAAACTCATAAAGCGCCAACATCAGCGGCAGTACCCCCGCAATCTCCTTGCTCCCCAGGGCCAATACCCCTGCTACCACACTGCCTGAATAACACCAAACTTTGACACCCCTCGTTTCTCCCAACCTTCCCCGCACATAAAGATAAAGCGATAGCAGAAAAAACATCCCGGCCATACTGTTCATCCTCTGCACAATGTAGGTCACTGACTGCGTCTGCACCGGATGCACCACCCAGAGCAGGGCAACAGTCAGGGCCAACCACTCCCGTCTTTCATACTTACCCTTGAGCGGCCCCAGATCAAGTGTGGTAACCAGCAAGAAATACAGAATGATCCCTGTCAGGGCATGAATGAGCAGGTTTACCAGATGGTAGCCAAAGACATTGAGGCCTCCGAAATAGTAATTGAGCGAGAAACTGAGATTAGCTACCGGCCGGTTAGAGTTGTGACCCTCAATGGCAGCCGCCGCTAATTTAGAGAGGGATAGCTCCTTCAGGTGAAGGTAGTAATTCTGCACTATGCTCCGCTTATCATCAAAATGGAAGGAAGCCTTAAAAGTGTTGGAATAAACGAGGAAGGAAATGGTTACGATTAATAATACTGGTAATAGCTTACTTCGGCCTACTTCGTCGAAGTAGCTACGAAGGCTGAACCGTAGCGGCTGCGAAGGCTGAATCTGAAGAAATCTCCTTTTCATTCAGTAAGAAACCACAGATTTCAGATCTGTAATCTGTAATCTACAATCTACAATCTATTTTCTGCCTCTCTTCTCAATCAGATCTGCCAGCAGGC
This sequence comes from Deltaproteobacteria bacterium, assembly GCA_030616835.1. Classification (GTDB taxonomy): domain Bacteria; phylum Desulfobacterota. Next base: position 1,965 of record JAUWWP010000485.1, read on the forward strand.
CAATTGCCCCCACCTGCACCCCGGTAAGAATAAACATCAACGCTACCGTGGTAACATTGCGGATCAAAATCGCCTCTGCCAATCCCACCCCGATCCCGATAAAGAGCAGGGCCCCGCTGACCGGCAGAAAGACCCTGAGTGGATTGAAATACAGGATGGTCCGGACAATCAGGGTGACAAAATTTAAGGTATCCCTCAGCGGACGAATCTTCGAGCTCCCCTTTCGCGGCCGATAATCAATGGGCACCCATTTCACCAGATAATCATTGCTCAGCATCGCCAGGGTGAGGGTGGTGGTAAAGGAGAAGCCCGAGGGAAGAAGATGGAGAAACTCCTCTGCCCTCTCCTTCTTAAAGACCCGCAGCCCCGAGTTCAGATCAGGGATCCGGCACCCGACCAGATAGTTAGCC
>JAUWWP010000083.1 GCA_030616835.1 Deltaproteobacteria bacterium
GGCATCTTCCCTCCCTCCTGCAAGCCTACCGACTCACGGAGAAGGCCTCCCGGGCCGGCTTCGACTGGAAGTCATTAACTGAGGTAATAAAAAAGCTGGATGAGGAGATTGGGGAGTTTAGCGGTGCCCTCAGAAGTAAAGATAAAGAGAAGATAGAAAAAGAGATCGGTGACCTTCTGTTTTCCATTGTGAATGTCTCCCGCCATTTAGGAATAAGCTCCGAGGAGGCATTAAGAAAGGCAAATAGAAGGTTCATCTCCCGTTTTCAGTTCATCGAGGAGTCCCTTAAAAAGGAGAAAAAAGATATAAGAAAAACTCCGCTTAATGAGATGGACCGGTTATGGGAGGAAGCAAAGATTAAGTTAGGTAGCAATGGGAAGGTAAAAACAGGTGCTAAGGAAAAAAGCCGTTGAACGGAGACTATGCCTACTGTTCAACTCCTTGCAAATGGACCAATATATTTTACCCTTTTGAGTAAAGAGTTTTATCAGGTATTCCATAAAAAAAGTCAAAATAAACTTAAACCATTATGTTTAATGTATCGATCTGACCCTATTCTTCACACACCTATAATAACTAAAGGTTTATTACCCGAAATAACTCTAATTTGATATACTCCTGGTTTAATTGGAACATTCCCTATTTCTTCTCTTAATTTTATCCATCGGCTCCATTTCATAATATAGATTCCTCCTTAGTCTTTTTCTTCAAAGTTTATTAAGTTTTCTATAATCTTTATATTTTTCCTTTAACTTGGCTAAGTAATTCTTACATAAGATAATTAAGCTCTTCTTTCCCTTTTGCTATATCAATTCTGAAAATAAATGTTTATAATTTTTGAAAGGTTACTTTTTCCTCCCTATCATTAAAACATACCTTGAAGAGATCAAAGATGTCTCTTCTGCCTAACAGGTTAAAGCCCACACCAAGTCTTTCAGAAAAACCTATTTCAGCAGTAAATTCAATCTCACCAATACTAACTGGAATCTTAAAAAGATATACGGGAATGTAACCCCCATCACCGACTACCATCATTATCCTTTTGCCTTGTTTAATTTCTATTCCGAGATCTTCAGCTTCCTTGGAGGCAAAAATAGAATAGGTAGCCCCGGAATCAACAAAGGCCCAAAATTCAAACCACCGGTCTTGACCCTCCATCTTAATAGGGATCATGGGAACCATCATGTCTCGATATTTCGTGTAAGCAAACTCTATAACAGACACTCAAAATCCTCCTCTCTTGGGACCCGAAGAACTGAAGGTATAACCGTTGGATATTTTGATCTGGCGGCATCATCTACCTCCTTTGCTGAGTCTCCTACCGCTACTAACTCCCCACCAGCCACAGAAACATATTTGCCAGCATACTTATCTACTAATTCGTTGAAGTGCTCATATATCCACTTCTGATCCTCAGTTAACATAATCTACACCTCCTTAAAGATCAGGTCTTGCAAAGGACCTAAGGTCACAAGGACTTAGGGTCAGACAATTTGAAAATTCTGGATACTTCTTTTTCTGAACGATATTGATTGACTTCATAGTATTCAGATTCATTCCCTGTCCTGAGGAGCCCCGATGGGCATCGGGGCGTCTCGAAGGGCTCAGGATAAGTTAGGCAAATCTCTCCTTCAATTTTGTCAGGGCCTCGTCAAAGCCTTCCGGCTTAAGGGGTTGGTGAATATCCTCTTTTCCTTCTTTACTTTTGAGGGAGCTAACAATCATACTTTGCACAATCTCCTCAAGTCTACTAACCGATAGCTCCTCCCAACCGCTGCCGACCTTCAACAGCTCAACCATCTCCTCCGCCTTCAACTCAGGAGAAATCAAGGCAAGCTGAGGGCAGATCCCCAGAACATAGGCCATCCCTTCCCGTATCATCCACCAGAATATTTTAGGGTTAAACCCCGACTATTGACTAATATTTCGATAAATCCGCTCTATTCGTCGAGATATTTCTTTGTCCTTTCTCGTTCCTCTTTGAATTAGCTCATGAGCGTATGCTAACATATTTCCGCCTATCCCACCCAATCCCTGCCCCGGTTCCTGAAGATTCTTTTTCCCTAAGTTTAACCGATAATTCATCTCAATCAATACCTGTCGGGGTTTGGCCCTGATATACTCTGATATACTTCTCTGGTTTTTCTTTGATAGATCAACCTGATATACTTACTTCCATCTCTATGAATAATCCGGGATTATATTAGTAATTAGGAACAAAAAATTTTATTCTTTTATCAGGATAATGCTTAGCATTGCATGTTACTAAAACTTGATTAAATTTTAATGCCGTGGCAGAAATTATGCAATCATAAAGTTGTAATTGATAACCTTTGACTTTATTTTTTATTTCATGGGCAAGTCTTATAATTTCCTTATCCACAGATATTTCCTCTAAGCTATTTAATAAAGCAAAAGTTTTTTCTTTTTCTTCCTCTCTCATTCCAAATAATACTTCTCCAGATGTTATTACACTACAATAATTTTTCTCATTCTTAAATTTTAATAATATCTCTCTTGCTCCTTCTTTTCCTCGCAAATGGTCTATTAAGACATCTGTGTCAAATAATGCCATCAGATATTTCTACTTTTCCTCATATTTCTTATATAACTATTTACACCTTTTTTCAATTCTGGATGAGCGCCATTTTCCCATGCTCCAAAACTCTTTTTTATTCCATCAGTATAATTTAATACCCGAATATATGTTTTAATTGCTTCAATGACGAATTCCGTAAAGTTTAAATTATTTTTTTCCATTATAGGATGGATATCTTCTAAAATAGTTTTAGGAAATCTTATTGATTTTACAACACTTTTCATTTTGAATCATCTCCTTTCATTATTAAATGTAATACAATTTATCTAACTTGTCAATACAGTTTTTCATTTGGGCAATAGTTTTAGGGTCAGACCCCGACTATTGACTAATATTTCGATAAATTCGGTCTATTCGTCGAGATATTTCTTTGTCCTTTCTCATTCTTTTTTAATTCGCTCATGAGCGTTCGCTAACGCATTTCCGCCTATCCCACCCAATTCCTGCCCCGGTTCCTGAAGACTCTTTTTCCCTAAGTTTAACCGATAATTCATCTCAATCAATACCGGTCAATAGTCGGGGTTTAACCCTGATTTAAGCATTCTAATATAGAGAAATTGAATGGTTTTTTAGGAAACTCCAGTTAAAAAATCTTGACCAAGCGAATTAAAGTAGCTATAATTTTCTTAAGTAGCTACTTTAACGAGAGGGTTATGATGAAAACAATTACGGCTAAAGAATTGAAGAACCGGACCGGGGATGCTTTGAAAACTATAGCCCGGGGTGAAAAGATAATGGTTACCTTCAGGGGGAAACCTTTTGCAGTTCTTTCTCCCGCTTCAGAGGAATCTACTCTTAAGGGAAAGCAGTTGCGTCCTTTTACCGAGGCATGGAGAGATATCGAGGGTACCCTTCGGAAGACTAAATCGGTATTCCCTGGTTGGCAGGAGGCCACTGCATGGGCAAGAAAAAGGAAGTAATCTTTGTTGATACTAATATCTTTGTTATTGACCTGCGGTATCAGAGAGATAGGAAATACAGGGTTAACCAGAACTTTCTTGAGGATATTGCCGGGTCGAGAACCGGAATTACCAGCATCTTCAATCTTCTGGAACTCTGTGGGATTCTTTCTTTCAGCCTTAATGAAAGGCAGTTATTGGAACTTTACCATTATTTCCCCCAGCGATACCGGGTCGAAGTGCTTCCCTCACTTTCTCTGGAGATGTCAACTCCACAGATTTCCCTGGAGAAGATCTTTCAGGTAATCTCCAGGAAATTACCCATGGGCGATGCTCTGATAATTGCCTTGCTCGAAACTTATCTGCCTCCTATATCGATTTTTGTTTCCTGGGATATTCGGCATTTCACAGGCAAATTGTCTATCCCGGTATTAACCCCGGAGGAATATCTACGCTTGAATAAATAGAGGATAATTGAACTTATCAAAGCTGGACCTTTCCTTAGGCGAACCTTTCCTTTAACTTTGCCAGGGCTTCATCAAAGCCTTCCGGCTTAAGGGACGGGTGAATATCCTCTTTTCCCTCTTTACTTTTGAGGGAGCTAACAATCATACTGCGCACAATTTCCTCGAGTCTACTAACCGATAGCTCCTCCCAACCGCTGCCGACCTTCACCAGATCGACCATATCCTCGGCCGTCAACTCCGGAGAAATCAGGGCAAGCTGAGGGCAGATCCCCAGAACATAGGCCATCCCTTCCCGCATCATCCACCAGTGGGCCCGCTCCACCGGATCGGCGGATATTGAGAACTCATTGTCCGAAGCAATCACTGGTCGGGGGGGAATGGCATTAGAAAAGGCCCCGAGTGCCTGGGTCAATGAGGATTCTATCTTTAGTTCTCCAGGCCAGGGGGAGACCCCGGAGAAGTGGGGGAGATCTTCTTTTCTCAGCTCCCCTCCTTCCCGGGCCAGTCTATCCAACTCTTCAACTGCCGAAGAGACGCTGAGTCCTTTCTTCCCGATAATTAACCCGCAGAAGGTGGGGTCCAAACTTAGTTTAAGGGCCTTTTTGAGGAGCTTTAATGAATCCTCGCCGAAGGGGGAGAGGGTAAGTAGATCCGAGAGATTGTTAAGCTGCAGGCCGGGTTCCTCCTTTTCGCTTCTCTGGCGGACTGCGGGATCCTCTTCGATCATCAGAAAGTCATTACAGGCAAAGGGGCAGTTGAAGCAGGCATTGTGGCGGTGAGAGAATTTCTCTAAAATGCCCTTCGCCTTCTCATCAGCTCCCAAGGAGTCCAGGATCTCGAGAGAACCTCTTTTCCCCTTTATCTTTCCCTCCAGCAGGAGACCTTTAAGTCCCATTGCCTTCGGAAACACCTCATCAGGCAGCGCAAAAAACCCAAGCCCCCGGGAGGCAATCGCCTTCACCCGCTTCTCCCCCCATACCGCCCCCAGGGCAAACTTGTCCTTGCTCCCCCAATAGTTCTCGGAGACCCGGGAGGCCAAAGAACCCTTCGCCCCGGCCGGGCCGATGCAGAGAACCTGAATACTCTCATCCCCATATTCCTGGCGCAGAAAATCGGTTACTTCCCAGACATCCTTCTCCTCGATCCCGGAAGAGCTGTTAATATCAGCGATTTCATCATGAAGCCAGAGGTGCACCGGCTCCGGGGCCTTCCCCAGGAAAACCAGGAAATCGAAACCCGAGAGCTTAGTTTCCACTGCAGTTTGCCAGGTGAGAGGGACATGGACGATCTGATGGCTGAGTGGGCTCCTGGCAGTCATTACCCCCAGACAGGAGCCAGGAGCGAAGCTGGCGGTGAGGGGGCCACAACCAATGATCAGGGGATCGAAATCCGCATTCTTTTCAAAAAGTGCGGTATTCAAAGCTGCTCCCCCCAGGTACTGTTTGACCAGTTCTTCTTCCAGAGGCTCCTCGCGGGTAGTACCCTTTTCCAGATCCACTACCAGAACCCGCCCATTGTAAAAGCTTTCAAACATACTCCTTAGCTCCTTTCTCTTTTTGAGGAAACTCCAAATACTGAATAGCCGGGGCTTTTTCCCAGACGAAGTCTGAACGAAGCAAAGTACCAAATCCATCAAATCCAAATGTCAAAATCCAAATATCAAATGAATGTCAAATGACTAAATGCCAAAGGACCTTTCTTCTTTTATTTTGTCATTTGGACTTTGGATTTCATTTGAACTTTGAGCTTTGGTATTTGACATTAGATATTCTTCCGACAGGCTCAGGACAGGTACCAAAGGGGCGCCCCTAAATCTTCCCCTTATGTCCGAATCACAGTTATTCTTTTTGAGACAAGCAACCAGTGGGGCAGGAAGTTACGCAGTAGGGTGAATCCTCCCCTTCACAGAGGTCGCAGGGAGGGCGCATTAAGATCGGCTTACCTCCTGCCTCTGCCCCACCCGTCCCTGGTGTCATCGCCTCTGTCCCTTCAGGGCGGCCCAGCAGAAGATCCTTTTGGCGCTTAAGGACGATCCCGTAATAATTCTTTTTCTCCTCCCGGGAGAGCAGCAGGCTGGCGCCGATTGCAGAAAACTCCCGGTCGTGGTGGTAGCTGCAGGCAAACTCACAGATGCGGCACCCAGTACATTTTAATGGATCGATCTGGATCTCTCTTGCCATATTTTACCTACCATCTTTCCAGATTCACCTACCTAAGATGAAAGGCAGATAGGGAAGCGCCGAAGTTAAATTGGAATTATCACTAAAACTTACTGTTGTCAAGACCTCTTGAGATGGACTACGGCGAAGTAGGCTTTTGTCATTAGTATCTGGTCATTGGAATCTGCAATCTACAATACATTTTGCTTTTTACCTTTCATCTTCCTTCAAACAAACACTTTTATCCGACGAAGTAGCTCTGCTACGAAGTAGGTCGAATCCTCGAATCCTTTTTTGTGAAATGGAGGCTTTATGACTAAATCTTATCCAGGAACATTAATACACCTATGACTACAAATATTGAAGCTCCAACATATCGTATTAATTCTGGTGTAATATATTTCCCCAATGTTGCACCAATCAATACTGAAATGGCAGTCACAATAGTATAGGCAGAAATAGAACCAAGCAATACTATAATAGGCTTACCTGATTTTGCTGACATTCCTATTCCCACAAATTGGGTTTTATCTGCAAGCTCTGCTAAAAATATTGCTGAGAATGTTGCTATGAATATTTTCCAATCCATATTTTCCTCCTCTTTTAGTGGAAATTGGGGATTAAGTAGATTGCAGATCTTAATCCCCCTCACTCTTTCGACCCCGATGCCCATCGGGGCTCCCTTCGGCTTCGCTCAGGGCAAGCAGGACAGGCTCTGACCCTCTCCCCCCAAAAGGGGAGAGGGGTAATTTAGGCAGGGGAAGACCACGTTATTAAATATTGACTTATTATCAATATTTCAAATGAAGTTCTTTTGGTAATTTCGTTAAAGTAACATTCGATAAATTCAGCACCTTCGAGAGGGACCCTCAATTTTATGAACGTTAGAGTTTGAACAATGATGATTGGTATTTTAGCTAAATCTGATTCTAATACGCTTGAGGATATTTCCTTTTCAAAGTCTTCGAGATTTAAATAAGCCATTCTTCGATTTCTTCTATTTTTTTTAAATTAGTAATGGATGCTTCCCATTCGGCATAGTCCGATTCCACTTTATAGGAGTATTTATCAGGAATCTGGTCAGATTTCCATGCCTTTTCAAAATCAGCGAATGTCATATTATATTTTTTCTCAAAGGATTGTCTTATATTTATTTATAGCTTTTTCCTTTTGCAAAGAAAGCAGTTGTTTTACTGCTATGTAAATAGCATTATCAAGACGGGTTTCTCCTGTGAGTTCATGAAGAATACGATATGCTCCTTTGGAAATTACTGTCTCTTGTTTCATCTTCCTCTCCTTTCAATGCGCTCATCCACAATTCACTTATTTAATCTTTTAATCAATTTTTTGATAGTCTTGGATTTAGGGGATGTTACTTGTTGCTTTGTTTCTAACTAAATTCCTCTTTCAAATCCGGATATTTAGATATTACCTTCTCCTCTTTCCTCCTTCTCCTCGCTTATCTTAACTTCTTCCCCCAATTTGCTTTATCTTATTCTATTCTGTCGGGTTTTTCAACACATAATTGCCAGGGGCAATGGTAATAGATTATAGATTTTAGATTACAGATTGTAGATACCAGTTACAAATGACAAAATCATTATACCTCAGGGAATAGCAAGGAATAGTAGGGAGTAGCAGGGAATAGCAGGGATTTGAAGGGTAATAGGGTCACATCTTCATATGTCATTATTCTGTCAAGAGTGCGGGCCTGAACTTGGTTCTTCCTGATATTAGTTATGGAACTAATGGAACAACGTACCCTTTTAGACTTTACCCGACCTCCAGGCCGGTAAGCCCCGACCCTTCTTTAAAGACCTCCCAGTTGGTCTTTTCATACCATTCGATCGTTTCTTTTAGGCTCGCAAGAATATCAGGATAAAGAAGCTTATATCCGGCCTTTCGCAGCTTTTCATTATCGATCGCACGACCGCAGGCGATATAATCAATGCTATCAGCCTCGAAGAGGGGCTTAGTTCCGGTAATTCTGGCCCAGGTCTCTGCCAAGCGGGCAGCTATCTTTACCCCAGTAGCAGGTATCCGGAAATTGAAGAAGCCTAACAGCCCCTTTTTGCCAAGAAGCCTACTGGCAGTATTAAGTAGATCCCTTGATCGGGCAGGTGAGTCATCACAGATATTAAAGGCAATATCTGCGGGGGCGGTAGCATTCAGGTCGTAGCTTTCTTCCCTTTCCGAAAGATAAAGGGCAGCATTCACCACATCTTTAACATGAGCATGGGATGAGAGCGGATCGGCAAAGCCGGGAGTGGCAAAAAGCAGGCCCCTTTTCATTAAAAACAGGGCTGAGGCATCACCATACCTGCTTCCCGGTCCATAGATCGCCCCGGGGCGGAGACTTATTACCCTTAGGCCATTGTGACCATTATGCATAAAGGCCACGCATTCGGCCTCCCATTTACTTCGAGCATAATTGTCGGTCGGAAGCGGGGAATCGGTTTCTTTTACTAATTTATTGCCGTATTTCTTACCGTAGATCCCCCCACTGCTCCAGTTGATAAATTCCTCCACTCCGTTATCCTTTGCCACTCGACATAGATTATCCGTTCCCTCCACATTTGTCCGGGCTAAATCCTTTTCCCCGGCAAAAAAGTCGAAGACCGCTCCAATATGGTATATCCTCTTATTATCCTTAACCACCCTCTCCAGGCTCTTTTTATCCCTGAGATCGGACTGCAAGAATTCTACCTCCCGATATTTACTATTTTTTAAATACTCCGGCATCCTCAGATCGGTGGCAGTAACTTTGTAACCTTTCTCCACAGCTAAATCAACCATATAAGGGCCGACAAAACCTCCACAGCCGGTAATCAGCACCCTCTTACTCAATGCTTCCTCCTTATCAAACTATTTCATTTTCACTAAAAATAAAAAAATAACTCAATCGGAGCAAGTTACTGGTAGCAGTACTACCTAAATTTACATTAAACGGTTGTTATCTAATTTCAGTGGTTATTAAGTTTAATTCAAATATTTTCGAATAGATAGCATAACTCTAAAGCGGCTTAAGCCCCCTAAATACCATTTAACCCCCCGATTTTTTGCCTGCAATGAAAAACTTGACGATTCAGTTGATTTGTTATTGACTCATTTGAATGCCA
>JAUWWP010000113.1 GCA_030616835.1 Deltaproteobacteria bacterium
GGGACATTCCTCTTGACAAGCTAAGCTCTGGATTATAGAGTAATGTAAAGTTTTAGTGTTTGCATGTCAAGCTAAATTTAAAGCAAGCTGGAAAAAGGAGAATCGGATGAAAACCGTGGCTGATAAGATCAAGGAACTTGAACAGTTAGAGGCCCGGGAGCTAAGTATGGGGGGCGAGAAGGCCATCCAGAAGCAGAAGGGGGCAGGCAAGTTAACTGCCCGGGAAAGACTTGATCTCCTCTTTGACCAGGGCTCCTTCACCGAGCTGGACATGTTTGTGCGTCATCGCTGTAAAGACTTTGGTATGGAAGACACTCTCATCCCCGGAGAAGGGGTAATTACCGGCCATGGGATGGCGGATGGCCGTCCTGTTTTCGCTTTTTCTCAAGACTTTACTGCCCGGGCCGGAACTCTGGGAGAGATGCACGCCAGGAAGATCTGCAAGGTAATGGATCTGGCAATGAAGGCCGGGGCCCCCATCGTGGGACTGAACGATTCCGGTGGAGCAAGAATCCAGGAGGGGGTTGATGCCCTATCCGGATATGGAAACATCTTTTTCCGCAACTCCTGTGCTTCCGGGGTAATTCCTCAGATCAGCGCAGTTATGGGTCCCACTGCCGGAGGGGCAGTTTATTCTCCGGCGATGACCGATTGGATCTTTATGGTAAAGGAAACCAGCTACATGTTTATTACGGGCCCGGAAGTCATCAAGTCGGTTACCGGTGAAGAGATCAGCTTTGAGGATCTCGGGGGGGCAATGACCCATAATACCAAGAGCGGTGTGGCCCATTTTGCCTGCGAGAACGATACGGATGCCATAAACCGGATTCGGGAGCTGTTAAGCTACCTGCCCTCTAACAACATGGAAGAACCGCCGGTAAAGGACCTTGGGGATAACCCGGAACGGGAGGAACCCATGCTCGACCGAATCATCCCGGACAGCCCCAAGGCCAGTTATGACATGAAGGATGTGATCAGGGCAATCGTAGATAAGGGGCAATTCTTTGAGCCCCATGAGCACTATGCCCAGAACATAATCATCGGTTTTGCCCGCTTTAACGGACACCCAGTTGGAATAATCGCCAACCAACCCAAGGTACTGGCCGGCTGCCTGGATGTAAATGCCTCGGACAAGGCAACCCGTTTTATCCGCTTTTGCGATGCCTTCAACATTCCCTTGCTGACTATCTCCGATGTGCCCGGCTATCTGCCTGGATCGAGCCAGGAGTGGGCCGGGATCATCCGGCACGGGGCAAAGCTCTTATGGTGTTACTCTGAGGCCACCGTCCCGAAAATTACCCTGGTAACCCGGAAGGACTATGGGGGCTCCTACCTCGCTATGTGCAGCCGGGAGCTGGGAGCAGATTATGTATTAGCCTGGCCTTCAGCGGAGATTGCGGTAATGGGCGCGGAAGGGGCATCGAGGATTATCTTCCGTAAAGAGATCAAGTCAGCTGAAGATCCCGAGGCTAAACTACAGGAAAAGATGCAGCAGTACGAAGAGCTTTTCGCCAACCCCTATGTAGCGGCTTCCCGGGGCTTCATTGATGCGGTGATTCGACCTCGCCAGACTCGTAGAAGAATCATTAATGCCCTGGATATCTTGTCAAACAAACGGGAGACCAGGCCGCCGAAGAAACATGGAAACATCCCGGTTTAGGGAAAAGCCATAACATTAACCGAAATAAATAAAGGGAGCCCATATGTCGGACAAAGATATGGAGAAACTTCGCACAGAAAAAGAACAGTGGGAAAAAAAGCTTGTCGACACCCTAAAGAAGCGGCCGGAGCGCAGGTCCTCCTTTGTCAACACCTCAGGGATACCCCTGAGCCGAACCTATACCCCCCTGGACAGTGAAGGAACTGACTATCTTACTAACCAGGGCTTCCCCGGGGAGTACCCCTTCACTCGGGGAGTTCAGCCAACTATGTATCGGGGTCGACTCTGGACAATGCGCCAGTATGCCGGGTTTGCCGCCGCTGAGGAGACCAACCGGCGATACCGCTACCTCCTGGAAAAGGGCCAGACCGGCCTCTCAGTGGCCTTTGACCTTCCCACCCAGATTGGCTACGACTCTGACCATCCCCTGAGCCAGGGGGAGGTAGGGAAGGTGGGAGTAGCTATTGATTCGATCCGGGACATGGAGGCCCTGTTTGATGGCATACCCTTAGATAAGGTAAGCACCTCCATGACCATCAATGCCCCGGCCGCGATTCTTCTGGCAATGTATATTGTGGTGGCGGAAAAGCAAGGAGTCTCCCCGGATAAACTCAATGGGACGATTCAGAATGATATCTTGAAAGAGTATACCTCCCGGGGAACCTATATTTTTCCTCCCGAGCCCTCTATGCGGATCATTACCGATACCTTCGCCTACTGCTCTAAAAATGTCCCTAACTGGAACACCATCTCCGTCTCCGGGTATCACATGAGGGAAGCGGGATGCACTGCGGTTCAGGAGTTAGCATTCACCCTGGCCAATGGTATTGCTTATGTAAAGGCGGCGATTGAGACTGGTCTGGATGTGGACGCCTTTGCCCGCCGGATCTCCTTTTTCTTCATCGCCCAACAGGACTTTTTCGAGGAAATTGCCAAATTCCGGGCAGCCCGCCGTCTCTGGGCCCGGATTATGAAGGAGCGGTTTGGGGCCAAGAAGCCAGCAAGCTGGATGCTGCGCTTCCATGTCCAGACTGCAGGATCTACGCTCACTGCTCAGCAGCCAGACAATAATGTTGTCCGAGTAGCCTTTCAGACACTTTCCGCGGTGCTGGGCGGAACCCAGTCTCTCCACTCATGTTCACGGGATGAGGCCCTGGCCCTCCCTTCGGAGGAGGCAGTGCGGCTCTCCCTACGCACCCAGCAGCTCATTGCCCATGAGTCAGGAGTAACCGAAGTGGTTGACCCCTTAGGAGGCTCGTATTACATTGAAAAACTTACCGATGAGACCGAACACCGGGCGATGGACTACATCGAAAAGATTGATCAGATGGGTGGTGCTGTCCGGGCGACCGAGAAGGGATATATCCAGAAAGAGATCGAGGAGAGCGCCTATCAGTATCAGAAAGGGGTTGAGGACAAATCCCGGATTATTGTGGGTGTAAACGATTTTATAGAGGAGGAAGAAGAAACCCCTACTGATCTGCTTAAGGTGGACCCGACCGTAGGAGAGAGCCAGATTGCCAGGTTAAAGGAGCTCCGGGCCTCGAGAAACCAGGTGCAGGTGGAAAGCTCCTTAAAAGACCTGAAGAAAGCGGCAGAGGCCCGAGAAAATCTCCTCCCACCCATCCTGGACGCAGTTCGCTCTGAGGCCACCTTAGGCGAGATTTGCGATACCCTGCGGGAGGTGTTCGGGGAATACCAGGCGTTATAAATTGCAAATTGAAAATTGCAAAATGCAAATGATTGATTTGGGATTTGAACCACGAATTACTCGAATTACACGAAACAATTTTTCCTTTTGGCATTTGGGATTTGCCAGGTAACAGGAGAGGAAGATGATAAAAGTACTAATGGCTAAGCCCGGACTGGATGGACATGATCGGGGAGCAAAGGTAGTCGCCCGGGCACTGCGGGATGCCGGGATGGAGGTAATCTATACCGGCCTCCGGCAGACCCCGGAACAGATCGTGGAGGCAGCAGTTCAGGAGGATGTGCAGGTCCTGGCCTTAAGTATACTTTCCGGCGCCCATGATTATCTGTTTCCCCGAATCATTGAACTGCTGAAAGAGAAGGAAATCAAGGACATCCTGGTGGTGGGGGGCGGAATATTCTCCTCGGAGGATATTCCCAAACTAAAGCAGATGGGTATCACCGGGCTCTTCGGGCCAGGAACTACCACCGGCGAGATCGTCAATTTCATCCAGGAAAATAGTAAACCCCGTTAGAATCTCCCGCGGAGATTTAAACCCCGTGTTCGCTAAAAAATCTGAAAACGTCCATTCCCGTGACAAACCACGGTGCTTTCTAACGGGGTAAAAAAATAGTGTGCCCGGGGGCAAAGCCCGAATTTTCTAGTTCAGGGAAAGGAGAAATCATGAAGACATTAACCATCGATCATATTGGGGTTGCAGTTAAAAGCATTAAGGAAGCAAAACGAATTTATCAGGATATTCTTGGGCTGAAGATTACCGAAGTTGAGGAGATTGCGGAGCAGAAGGTAAAGGTAGCCTTCATCCCGGTCGGAGAAAGTGAGGTTGAGCTATTGGAGTCCACCTCCCCGGATGGCCCGGTTGCAAAATTCATTGAATCCCGGGGCGAAGGACTTCAGCATATTGCTTTCCGGGTAGAAAATGTTGATTCCGCCCTTCAAGAACTAAAGGATAAAGGGGTCAGACTCATTGACCAGACCCCGCGTAAGGGAGCCGGTGGCGCTAAAATTGCCTTTATTCATCCCAAAGAGACTGGTGGAGTATTAATCGAACTAACAGAGAGAGAATAAATGAAAATCCCCCCTTCCCCCCCCGATGTCCATCGGGGGGGGAAGGGGGGATTGAAATCACTCGAGTTAAGGAGACTGTTGAAGATGTCTATTCCACGAGAAGTGGATGTAAAGGAGATCACTGCCCAGGTAAAACGGCTGTGCATGGAAGCCAACTACGACCTCGGAGAGGATGTGCTCAAGGCCTTTAATGATTATGCTGCTGCCGAGGAGTCCCCTGCGGGCAAGGAAATACTGGGACAACTGATCGAGAATGCCCGGATCGCCGCGGAGGAACGAACCCCTATCTGCCAGGATACCGGGCTGGCAGTGGTTTTCGTTGAGCTGGGCCAGGAGGTGCATCTAATTGGCGGGGACTTTAATCAGGCCATCCACGAAGGGATGCGCCAGGGATATCAGGAAGGTTATCTTAGAAAATCCTCCTGTCACCCATTCACCCGTAAAAATCTGGGCGATAACACCCCGGCTATCATCCATCTTGAGCTGGTTCCCGGCGACAAGATTCACATCAAGTTTGCTCCCAAAGGGGGTGGCTCCGAGAATATGAGTCGAGTAATAATGTTGACTCCTGCGGTAGGCCGACAGGGAACAATTGATTACATAATCGAGCTAATTAAGGAAGTTGGTCCCAACCCCTGCCCTCCTACGGTAGTAGGGGTGGGTATTGGAGGCACCTTTGAGCGGGCAGCCTATCTCGCCAAGAAGGCATTATTTCGACCAATTGGAAGCAAAAACCCGGATTCCGACTTAGCCCAGATGGAAGAAGAGGTCTTAGAAAAAATCAACAAACTTGGGATTGGCCCGCAGGGACTGGGGGGCAGAACAACCTCTTTAGCCGTGCACATTGATCTCGTCCCCTGCCACATTGCCAGCCTGCCATTAGCAGTAAATATCCAATGTCACGCCGCCCGACATAAAGAAGTAACTATCTAACCGGAAATATATAGAACGACAAAAATAATTTTCATAGATAGGATAGTATTGTAAATATAGACAGATGAATAAATTCTAAGCACTAAGCACCAAATTCTAAACAATTTCAAATGATCAAAATCCAAAACTCAAAACATTCCCTTCGACAGGCCTGTCCTGAGTGAAGTCGAAGGACTCAGGACAAGGTTTCAAACATTTGATATTGGAATTTTGGATTTGTTTAGGGTTTAGGATTTTGTATTTAGAATTTATCAGCATAGGATGAGCAATTCAGATATTCACGCATAATCTGGGTTAAATTAATAAGGAAGAACTAGTTAAGAAGGAGATACCATGCCTGAGCCAATCAAACTCACTACTCCCCTTTCTGAAGATGATGTAAAAAGACTGGGGATCGGAGATAAGGTCTCCCTTAATGGGACCATTTACACCGGACGTGATGCTGCTCACAAACGGCTGGTGGAACTGCTGAACCAGGGAAAGCCCCTGCCTTTCGACATCCAGGGTCAAATCATCTACTACGTAGGACCAAGTCCGGCCAAGCCGGGTCAGGCAATCGGCTCAGCCGGCCCTACTACCAGCTATCGGATGGATACCTATTCCCCTAAATTAATGAGTGTTGGGCTTAAGGCAATGATCGGTAAGGGAAAGCGGGGCCAAGAGGTAATTGATGCCATGATCAAGCACAAAGCCGTCTATTTAGCCGCCGTAGGCGGGGCCGGGGCACTTATTGCTAAAACCATCAAGAAGGCTGAGGTAATAGCTTATGAGGATCTGGGGCCAGAGGCAATCCGGCGGCTGGAGGTAGAGGAATTTCCGGTAATAGTGGTCAATGATATTTATGGGGAAGACCTCTACCAAAAGGGTGTGGAGCAGTACCGCCGAGAATAGTGGAAGAAGATGAAGATCCACGAATATCAGGCAAAGCAGCTTCTGAAAGAATTTGATATTCCCATCCCCCGGGGCGACCTCGCCGAGACCCCGGAGCAGGCCCGGATGATTGCGGAGAGGCTGGGCACCGGGACTGTGGTGGTGAAGGCCCAGATCCATGCGGGCGGGCGGGGCAAGGGGGGCGGAGTAAAACTGGCCAGCACTCCCCAGGAAGCCGAAAAGTTAGCCGGCCAGATCCTGGGGATGAAACTGATCACCCCCCAGACCGGCCCGGAGGGAAAACAGGTCCGTAAGGTCCTGTTGGAGGAAGGGATTCAGATCAAAAAGGAGCTTTATTTAGGGAATACCATTGATCGGGCCGCCTGCTGCTCCATGATTATTGCCTCGGAGGCCGGGGGGATGGAGATTGAGGAGGTAGCCAAGGCTACCCCGGAGAAGATCCTGAGGGAGCAGGTAGATCCCATTGTGGGCCTACGGAGTTTTCAGGCCCGCAAACTGGCCTACGGGCTGGGGCTGGATAAATCAATAATCAAACAGGCAGTTCCACTAATCAGCAGTCTTTATCAGCTCTTCCAGAATAAAGATTGTTCTTTAGCCGAGATCAATCCTTTAGTGGTAACTGGCGATGATAGGCTTCTGGCCCTGGATGCCAAGATCGAGCTTGATGATAATGGCCTGTATCGGCATAGGGAGCTCCTCGAGCTAAGAGATATATACGAGGAAGAGCCGCTGGAGGTAGAGGCCTCCGAGCATAAACTGAGTTATATCAAGTTAGATGGCTCTGTGGGCTGCCTGGTCAATGGAGCGGGGCTGGCCATGGCGACAATGGACTTGATCAAACAAGTCGGGCTGGAACCGGCTAACTTCCTTGATGTAGGCGGCCAGGCCTCGGCGGAAATGGTGGAAAATGCCTTTCGCATCCTGCTCTCCGACAAAAATGTGAAGGCAGTATTTATCAATATATTCGGCGGTATTCTGCGCTGCGATACCCTGGCTACTGGCATTGTCGAGGCCGGCCGCAAGCTGGAGCTCAGGGTGCCGATGGTGATTCGTCTGGAAGGGACCAATGTCGAGCAGGGCCAGGAGATCCTTAATAACTCCGGACTCAACTTCACGGGGGCAGCCGATATGAAGGAAGCTGCCGAAAAGATAGCCCAGACGCTCAATGCTCTGAAAAGTGCAAAATGAAAAAAGAAAAGGACTAAGAAAAATCAGCTTCTACTTTGCAATTTTCAATTTTCAATTTGCAATTTCCGAA
>JAUWWP010000318.1 GCA_030616835.1 Deltaproteobacteria bacterium
GTCTCTGGTGGGAACTGAGCGAACTCCTGGGTTTGAAAGTAGATGTGGTCACGGAAAAGGGACTACGGGAGCGCATCCGTGAACGCGTCTTGAAGGAGGCAGTGCCGCTATGAGAGAAGACCGCGAGCGATTATTGCATATTCTCGAGGCTATTGAGCGGATCGAGAAGTATGCAGCCCGTGGCCAGGAAACCTTCCGACGGGATGAATTGATCCAGAACTGGATGGTTCGGCATATTCATGATCCAAGGAAATTAGGGGACGTAATTAATAAATTGACTTTTGGTGGGATAGGGTTAGGGGGAATAGCAAAGATATTTAAGGAAATGTTAATATATTAATTACGTCCCCCTTTTTTGTTTCTCAATATACAAGGGAAAACACCTGATATTCGCTACTTGTAAAAACCGCTGACTGCGGAGTCACTCGGATAACGATTTGGTCTTTGCCTGAGGTCAACCAGGGGCCGATCATAAAATCGTCCTCGGCCCAGCGCTTCCAGCGGTTACGACCGGCGTTGAACCACACTCCCGCGGCCTTGCCGTCGACCTCAATTGCGGCTTTCTGGTCCGCAATGCTCTGGTCGAATAGCCGCCTTAGCATCACGCCCCGGTTGCGGGGATCAACCTTCACGATGAACTCATGGGTTGAAGAATCTTCTCTCACGAGAAAAGTCTTACGGTCAGGCGACTCCTTCTTCGGCCGGCTAAAAATGCCCCGTGTGGTGAGAAGTAGGTTCGATATCATATACGACCTGTGTTTGGGTTTTTCCAGTTCACCCAGCCAACTGCCGTCGTGCTCGCCCTCGAAGAACCCCCACTTTTCCGAGAGCTTATACGCCTTGCCTTCTTGCCGGAATTGATGCGCCGCCAGGTCTGTTTCATCCCCCATCTTTACCACGTCCGTGCGTATTAGACCCTTGTCGGAAACACCGTAATAGAACACCAAACTGCGGTAGTTTCCGGGCACATCATTGAATGGGCCGTGCTGTATGCTGAAACGCACCTCGCTGCGGAAAGGCACAAGGTCGGTCAGGTGAAAACGGTACATCGTGACATCTGACCTTGACCCGACGGCTTTTCGGTACATCCGGAAAGTTGGAGCGCCGTGGAAGGGGCAGGTGAAGGCCTTTTCACAAAAATACCACGAGCCGTTGAAATAAGTTTCCGTGGCGTCACCCATTATGAGCGGGTATCGGCTGCCGTCAACGTAAATACGTTCGTCACCTTCCAGGAATGTCTCGGGGGTATCTTCCACCGCAAGCACTGTTCCGACGATGTGGCCACGGCCATGAATATGGGCAAGCAGGTAATCACGGTTGGGCTCCAGGTCATACGAGCTGTTGAAATACGTGTGGAAGTACCCTGCCCTCGTTCCGAGCCCCGGAAAAATCAAGGGATCCAGTTCGACCCTGATCTCTTCAATCTTTACCGGATTACCGCCGTCGTTTATTAAAGCTATCTTAGCTCCGCGCCTGAAGGGCATCGGCAAGTTGAAGTAATAGAAACCTTTACTATCCTGCCCGATAATCGGTCCGGCAATGGGCGCGTTCTCTACTATCGCAGCGCGTTCTTGACGGAAGCGGTTCTCGATGGCGTAAAACAAACTTAACGGCGCATTAACCGCAGGGCGCGATTGGTCATCCCATCGAATGAGCAGGCGCACGGAGCGGAGTGCCATATCATCTTCCGGGAGTTTCATCCTTACCGAACGAATTGTCCCGCCTGATTCAAACACCATTATTTCTCGCTTCTGGCCGGGATCAAGAACAATGCCGGTCACGCGCTCAAGCCGATCCGGTGGAACCGGAGCAGCGGGGCCCGATAAATTGCGGGCGATTGCTGATGGGAGGTATTCCTCGCCGGTGTATGTGCTTACCTTAGTGCCGTAAGGATAGGTGTGATACCAGACGTGGTAGAAAAACAAAGGCACTTTGCCGCCGCCTATTTCTATCTTGATCCCCTTTTCAAAGGGCATCGGCACGTAAGTGATATATCCCCCGGTGGACTGCTCGTCGGTCACGGAAAGCGGAAAGGTAAACGGGGCGGTGCCGATCATCTTACGCAGTGGAAGATTGATGCGAGGTCTGTCTTCGCGGTTAAAATAGACATCGATGCGCTTCAGGGCACGCCCCCATGCCCGTTCGATGAAGCCGGGCACCTTCGGATAGTTCGGCCACGAGTACCATAGGCTGTACACGCACCCCGGCCCTTCGGTATCGAGTATAACCACGCCGAATAGCGACTTGCGTCGCACATACTCCGCCTTGTTTGTGAAGCCGTTGTCATTGCCGCCTTTTCGGTCGTGAGTGGACGCCTCCCGAGCAATCACCAGGTCCCTTAATATCGGCAGAGTGTTTTGGTAGTCAAGAGCATCATATCCTATCGGGAAAGACACCGGCTCACCAGACGATACTGCCGGCAGCACCGATATTACCGCTACCAGAACCAGAAATACATTTAAGCTGATTATCCGAAGGTACATCTAACCTCAATGAAGATTTTAAGGAAATTAGGGGACGTAATTAATAAATTGACTTTTGGTAGGATAGGTTTAGGGGCAATAGCAAAGATATTTAAGGAAATGTTAATATATTAATTACGTCCCCCCTTTTTTGCCTGTCACCTGTTATTGGGGTATTCTATCGGCCCTATCTAACGACCTGCAATTTCCTGAATTCGGCAATCTCTTCTTTGGTATATCCAAACTGAGTTAGGATCTCGTCAGTATGTTCCCCCAATGTAGGGGCACCTCTCTTGGGCGCAGCCGGTGTTTTTAAATACCTTACCGGGTGGCCGGTCGTCTTGTACCGGCCCATTGCGCTGTTTTCCAACTCCCAGATCATATCAACCGCATTGGCCTGGGGGTCATCATAGATGTCGGTCCGATAGTTTACCTGTCCGCAGGGAATCCCTACCCCTTCGAGGATCTGAATCCATTCCTCGGTTGTTTTCTCTTTGAGTTGCTCTTCAATCTCTTTCATAACCTCTTTTTGATGATAATAGAGTTCATCCGGGATATTGCCCATGTCTTTATCCACCCCTTCATCTAAAACACCCAGGGCCTGGCATAAACCGTCCCTCTGTTTACGGTTAATGGCAGCAATACCAATATACCCATTAGCCGTCTCGTAGATGCGGTAGTATGGGTAAGTCTGGCGGTCAGCCGGCCGATGGTAACATTCAGGCACCTCCACGGGCCGGGTAGTATCGGGTTGATCATAACGAAGCGTCAATTCAGCAAATTCATCAATGATATCCGTATGTCTTTTCCCTTGCTGGTGAGCGGTACGCAGAATACTAAACTCTTCTTCCCGTTGCTGCTGGTCAAGCTGGTTGATGAGGATCAGACCAGCGTGGGTCTGGAAGGCCATTCCGGTATTAAACAGGGAGGTCTCGATCTTCTGCCCCTCTCCGGTGCGTTCCCGCGTAAGTAATGCGGTTACCGCACCCAGGACATTAAGCATGCCGGTCCCGATATCATTATAGGGAGGTCCTCCCGGCCCTCGGGGATTACCTTCCTCATCGGCATAGTAGGACATTATCCCGGATGCTGCGTGGGCAATAATGTCAAACCCCTTTCGCTGCCGATAGGGACCGATATCGCCGAATGCCGTGCTGGAAATAAATATTAAACGCGGATTAATCCGGGAGATGGTTTCATAATCGATACCCAATTTCTCCGCTACCCCGGGGGCAAAGTTTTGTATGGTAATATCTGCCTTTTCCACTAACCGATAAACTATCTTCTGCCCTTCTTCCTTTTGCAGGTTTACGCAGATACTCCTCTTACCCCGGTTAA
>JAUWWP010000125.1 GCA_030616835.1 Deltaproteobacteria bacterium
CAAATATCAAAATGCAAAAATCAAAACGACATATTAAAAATGTAAAATGTCTTAATATTTTCGAACTTTGATTTGTAATTTTAATATTTGATTTTTGATTTTTACACTGATTCGGATGTTCACACATAATCTGGGATTCTGCGAATCTCCTAAAGGAAAAAGCCGATGATCCAGGTAGACCCGAATTGGTGGAAAACCTGTTTTGAGGAGATATATTTAATAACTGATGCCCGCAGTGTCTGCGACCAGGAGCTTACCGGGAGGGAAGTAAGCTTTCTGGAGAAGGTCCTAAAACTTAAACGCTCTGATCGGATTCTTGATCTCTGTGGTGGCCAGGGGAGGCATTCCCTGGAGCTCGGAAGAAGGGGATACCGGAATCTTACTGTCCTGGATTATTCCCGATTTCTGACTGAGCTTGGAAGAGAGGCTGCTACCCGGGAAGGCCTTAAAATTGCATTCTGTCAGGGTGATGCCCGCTCAACTGGGTTAAGAGGCTCCCATTATGATACTGTAATTGTTATGGGCAACTCTTTTGGATACTGCATTGATGAGGAAGATAACCAACGGATCCTCCAGGAGATCAGGCGCTTGTTAAAAAAAGGAGGGAAGGTTTTACTTGAACTTACTGACCAGGAGTTTCTGCTTAATAATTTCCGCCCCTTCTCCCGGCACCAGGCCAGCGATGACATTGTCGTCTGCCGGTTGCGGGAGCTGGATTCGGAGGTGGTCAGGGCCCGGGAGATGGTGATCTCAAAAGAGAGGGGCATTATCCGGGATGGAACCTATTGCGAGAGACTTTACTGCCCGGATAAGATCAAGGCTCTGTTAGCCAACACCGGTCTGCGGGATATTGAGGTGAAGAGGAACTTTACTCTCCAGGAAAAAAAGGGGGACTACGGTTTTATGAACTCCCGAATGATAGTTACCGCCAGAAAGTAAGAAATTTTATCCCTATTTATTTAGTTAAACTTTTGGGAAAAGAGAGATGAGGCGAAGTATAAATTTTCTCATATTATTTAAGGTAGGATCCCGTGCAAGATGGTATCGTCAATATACCAGCCTTCTTCAGTGGGGTTAGTATTATTATCGGTGACCAAATTTTTCGCATAGCGAAAAATTGGAGCAGGTGAGCAGATAATTCGCCAAAGGCGAATTGGAGCAGATGAACAGAAGAACAATGGAGCAGGGGATGAAGAGAGCAGATGAATAGGAGAACAGGGGATTAAAGCGTGCCTGGGGAAATTCCGGGGACACAATACTTAAATATGAAAGGAGACAGTGTCCCATTAATTCCATAACTAATTCAAATCCTTAGAGACAGACTCCTTCCTCCTCAGGACACGGTCCTTCGACCCTGCTAGAGCCCTACTAAAGCAGGGCTCGGGATAAACCCTCCGATGAACTCAAGACAGGAAGGGAATCTGCCCCATCTTCCGTTATTCCCTTAAGGCTATTCAATGACAATAAGGCAACTTAGGGTAATTAATCCTGGTGGCTTTTTTGTGATTTAGGTCACATTTTCTTCTTGCAAATCACCTCCCAAGAGGCTATCCTTTAAGATAATCCCGCCAATTCAATAGTATTTTTGAGGGAATACTCTTGACTTCCGTTCTGGGAGAAATAGCTTTCCTTTTTGTGGGCTTCTATCTATGTTTATCTGCTTTCGGTAACCAGGCAGGATAATTCCGACAATCGGAGGAGAGAGTCTAAATATCCCCTCCAAGAAGAAAGCAGTTTAGGATAGTGGCCACTGGTAGGATTGCCAGCATAATCTATCCAAGAAAATATGAAGAATGAAAGGAGAAAAGATACTCGATTTGATTACGCCATCAGGATAGGAGTCACTAATTCCGATTTCATGATGGAGGAGTATACAAAGAACATCAGTAAAGGTGGAATATTTCTGAAGGCTAAACCACAATATCCGGTTCTGAACTCCAAAATTAAATTAACTATCCACTTTCCCGAAGGCCTCGGAGAGGTCAAGACCATCGGGAGAGTAGTCTATATAATCAAGGAAGAAGAGGCTGCCCGGAGAAAATTAGATCTCGGTATCGGTATTCAATTTCTTGTTGCAGACGATGTTAAGAAGCTGGAGAATCTCATTTTCGAATTAAGTTCAATAAAAGCCAGGCAAAAGACTGAAAGGTTTGAAGGGTAATTTTTTCTCTGCTCTTCTCCCACCACGCCCTTATCCCTATGCCATCTCCAGGAAAGTTTACAATCCTGATCCCTCTATCTTGATATGTCTTGATCCCTTATTGCTTGTAGCTGCTTTTTCCTTCTTGCGCTACTTTTTAACCCTCTTATCTAAAAGAACTCCCCTACAGCTTCCCTAAGTCTTACCCCTCAGAGGATGGGTCACGATGTCTCTTCCCATTTCCAGAAAAAGTTAAAAAATTGTTTGACTTTTATCAAATAAAAATCTATAGTTAATTAAAAAATTTTAATAATTACAAATGGTTAGGTCATTTTTTACCTATAATTACAAAATGGTGGGCAAAAATAAACCCATTAATTTGAAAATCATATTTATTTCAGGAAGTTATAAAAATTGCTTATTTTCGTCTAAAGGTAATGAAAAAACAAGCGGATGAAAAAATTAAGCCGACTATCCTGATAGTAGATGACAATGAAGGTATGAGGGATACCCTGGAGTCTATCCTCCGGGACGATTACAATGTGCTTGAAGCCGGGAATGGAGAGAAGGCCTTGGAAGTTCTGGAGGAAGATAATGTTAACATTGTATTCCTTGATATTCTTATGCCGGGCATGGACGGTTTAACGGTTTTAGAAAATATAAGAAGGTATCACAAAGATGTTGATGTCATTATGGGAAGCGTTGTCAAAAAGGCAGGTCATATTGTAGAGGCAATGAAGCTCGGTGCCTATGATTATCTAACCAAGGATTTTGACTACGATGAAGTTAGATTCAGGATTAACCGTTTAGTCGAGCACCGGGAGAGGGAAAGAAAATTAGTCTCTCTCCAGGAGAAGGTCAAAGCTCAGATGGAGAATGAATTCATCGTGGGTAAAAGCTTATTAATTCGGAGGGTATGGGAGACGGTAAAAGATGTTTCCAAATCCGATTTGCCGATATTTATCTCAGGAGAGACCGGCACGGGAAAACAGCTCCTTGCCAGAGAGATCCATGAAAAAAGCGATAGGAGAGATAATCCTTTTGTTCAAGTAAACTTGCATCTTATTCCTGAAGACTCCATTGATTATCTCCTGTTTGGCAGCAAAGACACCTCCCTCCCGGAACCGAAGGATTTCCCAGCCGCCAAGATCGAGCTTTCTCATCAAGGAACGTTATTTTTAAACGGCATAGAGTGTTTATCAAAGAATGCCCAGCCAAAATTGCTAACCGCAATCGAAAAGAAGAGGATTAAAAGAATTGGGAGTGAGAAGCCGATAAGAGTTGACTTCAGACTCATAACCGCCTCCAATAAAACCATCGAAAATCTCCTAAAAGAGGGGAAACTTATTAAAAAGCTTCTTGCTAAAATCAGTACAATTAAGATAGAACTACCACCGCTAAGAGAAAGGCTTGAAGATATTCCCGAACTGGTAAGATATTTTATTAAAAAATACTCAAGCAAACTAAAAAAGGACATCGTTGATATTGCACCACAGGCTCTGAGTTTGCTCTCAAATTATCGCTGGCCCGGGAATGTAGGTGAACTGGAGAACCTGGTTCAAAAATTAGTTATCTCCGCCACCGGTCCCAGGATAAATGAAGATGATATCCCCTGGGAGTATAGATTATTTGATAGAAAGACTCTAAGGCCCTCCGGAGAAGCAAAAGGCTTTCTCAAAATCGCCCTTGAAGCCATTGAAAGGGATTTGATATATAAGGCACTTCAGAGAAATGATTGGTGCCGGAAGAGAAGCGCAGAATACCTGGGAATTCCTTATGATACCCTGAAAACTAAACTTAGAAAATTTAGACTGCTGAAAAGTTAAGCGTCCAAAATTAAGGGATGTTTTTGGCAAAAGGTAATCGTATTTATCCACAAGTTTAGAATCATGGTATCTATGAGTGGTGAGTGCACGATGTATATATATTTGTCAGCTAAACACTAAATCGTTCTTGTATATCATCAAGAGACTGATAAGCTATCATAAAAAGCCAGTCCCACTAATCTCTCCATTTTAAGCGTTGAGCACATTATAATCTTCTCGGAGGATAGACTCCAGGATATCCCTCATACTTTCATCATCATCTACTATCAGGATGGTTGGCTTAATTTTTTCATCCGCTTTTTTCATTGCCGTTGGGCGAGAATAAGTGCTTTCGGATAACTTCCCGGAAAAATTATAATTTTTGAACTAGTGAACTAGTGGGTTTATTTTCACCCATTATTCTAAAATTATGGGTAGAAAAATGCCTATAAGTAGTTGTAATTATTGATATTTTTCTTGACAACATACTATAAATTATTATATAAAAGAATAGAAATGAAACATTTTCGAGCGAAGGTTTTTCCGAAAAAGTGGCAAAGGGAAGACATAAAATGAATAGGAAAAGATGGGGGTCTTTTTAGTCCTGGTAGCTGGGCTCATGCTCTTTCTTGAATTTCAACACCGTAATTACTAGCAGGTCAAATAATATGATTTCAGAATGCTTATTGCGGGTTTCTTCTAATAATCAAACTCTCTTGCTATGAGTCTCTCCATTATCGATTCCTGAGACGTTGTGGAGTAATTTTTGTCCAAGACTTACTATACCTCCAACAAGGCAAATCTGGGTATAAACCGCAACTTCCTATACAAGTTCTCGGTAGATTTGAATTTCTCCTTTGGGCTGGAAACTATTAACAGGAAGGAGTTTCTTAAAAGAGCAAGCTCAGACGGGATATATTCCTGAGGCTGAGTTTTGACTTGCTTCGTGAGGTTCAGCAGTAACTTAAGCTGAGTGCAGAGCCATAACATGCCACCATGGCGATGAGGAAAATCGTAGTGGCTCCGTTCCAGAACCTCACAATCTATCCTTATGCCGGGATTATTACCTCCGATCTCATCGCCGCTGAGCTCACCCGGAGGGGGGATTCTCGGTTGTAAAAAGGAAAAAGCTCGAACGCTACCTTGCTGAGAGAAAAATGGAAGGGGTGATCATAAACCGCTCTCTGGCTACCAAGATCGGGCGAGCGAGGATGGAATGAACAATCCTAATGTAAGGAAGTAAAGGATAATTCCAGAGGAGACAATGGGAAAAATCCACAGCAGGATAAGAGAAAACTCAAGACTATAGAGGCCAGGATGGAAGGCCTAGTCAGACCAGACGATATCATAATCATGCCGGAGAGATTCTTTTAACTGCGAGGGAGAATATTTGTGGAACAGCCGAGCAAAGAAGTTCATCTTCGAGATTATTTAAGTGTGATCCTCAAGCACCGCTGGACCGTGCTCACATTGTTCGCCGTTGTGGTAGCATTTGTTACTATCAAGACGCTCACCACTATTCCCATATACCGCGCCACCTGCCAGATTCTGATCGAAAGGAAAACTCCCAATATAGTCTCCTTCCAGGATGTGTTCATTGCGGATTCTACCAGCACAGATTACTATCAGACCCAATACAGGCTCCTGCAGACCCCCAGTCTGGTCCTCAGGGTTATCAAAAACTTGCATCTGGAAAATAACCCCTCGTTTTACCCCCTGCCCGCACAAGTAAATAAGGGGCAAGGCTCAGCCGCCTTTGCCAGTAACCCGAACCCACAGCAAAGACAATCCGCCCTGATTAGCACATTCCTGGGAGGCCTCAAGGTGGAGCCCATCAAAGGCA
Organism: Deltaproteobacteria bacterium; assembly: GCA_030616835.1. Lineage (GTDB taxonomy): Bacteria > Desulfobacterota. The sequence continues at coordinate 5,789 of JAUWWP010000125.1, forward strand.
CCCGCCTGGTGAATGTAAGCTTTGAATCCCCTCACCCCATGCTGGCAGCGCAGGCCGCCAATGGCCTTGCCGAGGCCTATATCGAGCAGAACCTCGAGCTAAGAACTGGGGTCTCCCAGGATGCTATCAAGTTTCTCACGAAGAAGATCGATGAACTGAGGAGGAAGGTTGAGGAATCCGAGTCAGCCCTTGAGCGATATAAGGAGGAGAAGGAGATAATCACGGTGGACGAAAGGGAGATGATCACCCCTCAGAGGCTTGCCGGACTCAACAGCCAGCTCCTCAACGCTCAGCTAAGAAGGGTTGAGCTCGAAACCCTTTATGACCAGATAAAAAAGCTCTCGGAACAGCCTGAGATGGTGGAATCCACTCCCCAGATCTTAAATTCAGTCTTTATTCAAAAATTGAAGGGCGAAAAGATAGCACTGGAGAGGGAATATTCGAAAGTCCACCGCAAATATGGCCCAAAGCATCCGGTCATAATTCGCCTTTACTCCCAGATTGATACCACCAAGCACAAGATCGAGATGGAGGTAGAGAAGGTTGTCAATTCAATCAAGGTACAGTACGAGCTTTCCAAGGCCAGGGAGAGGGTGCTGAAAAGGCAGTTTGAGAATATGAAGCGCCAGGCCCTTGAGCTGAGTAAGAAGGGGATTAAATATGCTGCCCTGAAAAGGCTGGTAGACTCAAATCGAGAGGTATATGGGGCCCTCCTGAAGAGGCTCAAGGAGACAGATGTCACCGAGGACATAGAAGCAGTAAATATCCGCATAGTTAACCGGGCAGAGGTCCCCCGCTCCCCGGTCAGGCCCACGAAGAGGAAAAACATCATGTTCTCCATCATCGCGGGTCTCACCATGGGGATCGGCCTTGCATTCATCCTTGAGTATATGGATAATACGATTAAAACCCATGAGGACATCGAACAGCGTATCCAGCTTCCCTTCCTGGGCACCATTCCCACCATCCGCCTTAGCGCCCAGGATAGTGAGGAAGAGGGCGAGTCCCTCCCCCCGGAGAATAAGGACCTCATTACCTCCACCCATCCCCGCTCTACCTCCTCCGAGGCATATCGCTCCGTGCGCACCAGTGCCCTGCTTTCTACCCCGGATAGCCCCCCCGGGAAGATTCTGATCGCAAGTGCCGCCCCCTACGAAGGGAAGACCATCACCGCTGCCAACCTGGCCATTACCATGGCCCAGGCCGGGGGGAAAACTCTCCTCCTGGATACCGACCTTAGAAAGCCACGGATTCACCAGATCTTCTCCGTGGACAACACCGCGGGGCTGAGTAATATAATTACCACCGGCCAGGACCCCTGGTCCCTTATCAAGAAAACCGATATTCCCAACTTCTATGTCCTCACCTCCGGCCCTATCCCCCCTAACCCGGCCGAGCTATTGGGATCCAGCAGGATGCATGAGCTGATGAAGATTTTTGCAGCCGATTTCGAGCGGGTTATCCTGGATTCCCCCCCACTTATCGTTGTCACTGATGCCTCTATCCTTTCCACTATGTGCGATGGGGTAATCCTGGTGGTCCAGGCGAACCG
>JAUWWP010000167.1 GCA_030616835.1 Deltaproteobacteria bacterium
CTTTCAGCCCTTCCCCTTAAGGTTTCGCTTCTTAAGACCTGGAGCTGAAAGCTCCTGCCCAGGACCACCAGATAGGAGAGGAGAAATAAGAATCCTATTACTAATATCCGTGTCTTCTTCATTATTTAATAACAATTATCTGTTCCGGTCGAGGAAGGTTCAGGCCCAGAGTTCCCCGGGCCACCTTCTCTATTCTCTGCGGGGACTTTAAAGTAGCAACCTCTAAGCGCAGTTGGGCATTTTCCTGGGAGAGGCCCTCGTGAATGGCACTGGCCTGAGAGAGCTGGTAGCCCAGTTTGAATACCCGGAGCTGCGACCAAACATGGAAGAGGGAGCTAGCCAGGAGCAGGGCAGCGGCAGTTAGGGAAAGCAGGACCGCTTTGCCTGCTCCCGATCTTTTAGATTGAACTCTGGGCCTCTTACTCATCGCAATTCATATAAAGCGTCTTAAAAATCTGCGGATAATATTTCATACATCATTATGCTGATAAATTCTAAATCCCAAATCCAAACCCTAAACAAATTCAAAATTCAAATATCAAATGTTTAAAACAATCCCTTCGACAAGCTCAGGACAAGGTTTTGAGTTTTGGATTTTGATCATTTGAAATTGTTTAGAATTTAGAATTTAGTGCTTAGGATTTACCTTATCAGTGCTTAGAATTTGTTCATCTTTCTGTATTTACAACACTACCCTATCTATGACACTTATTTTTGTCGTTCTATATAGGAGATGCATCTCTCTGCTGCTCGGAGCTTAGCGCTCCGGGAGCGGAGATTCTCTCTTATCTCCTCGGGGGAAGGGATGATCGGCGATCTGGTCAGAACTTCCAACATCTTTTTCTTCCCGCAGATACATCGGGGTAGCTGCGGGGGGCATTTACATCCCCCTGCCCAGGACTTAAAGGACCTTTTGACGATTCGATCCTCCAGGGAATGGAAACTAATAATCACGATTTTTGCCCCTGGTTTTAAAAATTTGACGATTTCTTGCAAAAAGGCCTCCAGATTCCCGAGCTCATCGTTTACCGCAATCCGCAGGGCCTGAAAGCACCTGGTTGCCGGATGAACCCTTTTAGGATGATGTGCCCGGGGAACGGCGGAGGCAACTATTTCTGCCAGATCCTTGGTGGTAGTGATGGGATGGCCTCTGGTCCGCCGGAGGCGGATTGCCCTAACTATTTTCCTGGCCCATTTCTCCTCACCGTACTGCCAGAGGATCCTTTCCAGTTCCGGGGCCTTAAGCTCGTTTACTAAATGATAGGCTGATCTTTCCCTTCTTCGATCCATTCGCATATCAAGCTTTCCCCCGGAAAGGAAACTAAAGCCCCGGTCGGCCTTTTCCAACTGCTCGGAAGAGACCCCTAAATCTAACAGGGCTCCGTCCAGGGAAACGACAGCAAGGTCCTTAAGGAGCCTCCCGACATTTTTAAAATTATCCTGAACAAACATCACCCTCTGGCCAAACTCTTTAAGCCTGGATTTAGCAATCTCCAGCGCCTCTTCGTCCCAATCCACCCCGATCAGTCTTCCGGTAGGGGAACTGGCATTCAATATTGCCTGGGCATGACCGCCACTTCCCAGGGTTCCATCAAAATAGAGCATTCCCGGCTGGGGCCTTAACAAATTGATAACCTCCTGCTTTAGCACCGTTCGGTGATAATGGTCCATCGGTAGCTTTACCCCGTTAGAAATCCGCCTGAGGCGGATAGCTCCGGCTCAGGCGGATTAGAGCCCCGGGGAAGTTCCTAACGGGGTTCATGCGATGGGGGCTTAAAGACCATAATTAGCCAGGGTATCGAGCTGCTCCTCCAGGGTCTTTTTCGATTTATTAAATTCTTCTTCCCACCTTGCCTTATTCCAGATCTCGATCTTATTGGAGACTCCGACAAAAACTATCTCCTTTTCTAACCCGGCAAACTCTCGCAGGGTTGGGGGGATCAGGATCCGGCCTTGCTTATCAACGGCGCACTCCTTCCCTCCCGCGATGACGAAACGCTGAAAGGCTTTAACTGCCTTTTCCGAGGAGGGGAGAGAGTTAACCTTATTCAGCAGGAGTTCCCATTCCTTATAAGGATAGAGATCAAGGCATTTGCTATAACTGTTGGTGATTACCAGCCGCTCATCATATTTGCCGAGCAGAGTCTCCCGGTATCGGGCAGGAAGGCTTGTTCGACCCTTCTGATCAATGGTATGTTCATACCTCCCGATAAACATTTTCCCCTCCTCGGGTTATAGAAGATAGCTTATTATACCAACCTATACCACTTTATACCACTTCTTGGTTAAAATATACAAATTTCTACCACTCCTGTCAAGAATTTTTATTGAATTTTCATATTTTTCTTAGTTTATTCGATATATCGAATACCTAAAGAAGAGACTATACAATATATGGTGGTTAAAGAATTTTCTGAAAAATTGTTCAGGTGCTAATATTTTTCTGGAAATTTGGCAAAAACTGTGTTATTTATTTCTGCAAAGGCTCGCAGAAAAGGAGGATGTGGGTAGGGTTTTTAAAGAGGGAGGTTTTCTAATGCAGGTTTACCTGAGTGAGAATGTATTTCTGGGATTGATCCTATCGGCGATTGAGGTATATAAAAGTGAATGCTATGGTCTGCTTCTGGGACTGCGTACCAACGAGAAATTTATTATCGAGTTCGCCATTCCCTATCAAAGTGCCAAGAGGGGACTTACTTGGGCGGAGCTGCGGGAAGACAAATGGAGGATAATCACAAAGATCGTTAAGAACTTCCCCAAGCTCGATGTAATCGGGGATTTTCATTCCCATACCATGTTTGGAGAAAGCCGGGCCGATGTTTTTTTGGGTAAGGAAGACATAGAGTATATGAGTGAGAATGAACTCCAGATGGTTGTGGCAATAAATGATAAGCTTAAATCTCAGATCTGGAACAATAATCGTAACGGAACGATCTCCGGCACAATTGACCGCTATCATTGTAAGATAGCTGCTTACTATTTGACTGGGGGGAAAAGAAGAAATCGCTTCCCCAAATTAGCTGAGATTCACTGCCCCTTCGCTATCGGTCTCGAGCTGTACTGAATTAGTTATTCACGGAATATAGAAGAGCTAATGTCAAATGCCAAAGCCCAAAGTTCAAATGAAATCCAAAGTCCAAATGACAAAATAAAAGAAGAAAAATCTTCTTGTCCTGAGCTTGTCGAAGGATTGACATTTAGTCATTTGACATTCATTTGGTATTTGGATTTTGTCATTTGGATTTTCCCATTCATTTGGTATTTGGATCTAATCCTTTGTGCACGCGGGACAATTCGTGATGAACCATTGAATAATTAAAAGAGGAGGTTGGTATGAAGAAAATTGTATTTATGATGCTGATGGTATGGGGTATTAGTGTCCCGGCCTGGGGAGGAGGGAATGATGTCAAGCTGAAATACTTCAGCAAATTAGAAGACAAGGCACAGGAAGCGTTTAAAGATTTGAGCCGGGATCTGGGTCTGGGCCTGAACCTTATCCCTCTGGCTCCGGCCGAGCCCCTGGGCCTGAAGGGCATAGATATTGGGATTGAGGTGAGCCTGCTTGATATTGATCAAAAGGTTCCTTACTGGGTCTATGCGGTGAATGACCAGGAGCCTCCGAGTTACCTGGCGATTCCCAAGCTGCATGTCCAGAAGGGGCTTCCCTTTAGATTGGACCTCGGGGCAATCTATGCCGGGGTTCCCACGAGTAATATCCAGTTGATAGGAGCGGAACTAAAATGGGCTTTTATTAAGGGCTCAGTGACTATGCCGGCCCTGGCACTGCGGGGCTCTTATACCAAGCTGCTGGGAGTAAAACAACTGAATTTCCAGACGCAGGGACTGGATCTGTCCATCAGTAAGGGGTTTCTCGTCTTGACGCCTTATGGTGGGATCGGGGGGGTTTTTATCCAGAGTGAGGCAAAAGAATTACCCCCTCCTTCCGACCTATTGAGTTTAGATAAAGAAAATATTTCCCTATTCAAATGGTATCTGGGCTTAAGGCTTTCCCTCGCTCTGGTAAAGCTCACCGCTGAAGTAGACTTTGCTGAGATTAATTCATATAATTTGAAGCTAAGTGTAGGCTTGTAAGTGATGGGGGGCAATACCCATCCATAACTAATACCCGTGCCATGCATGATATTGTACTTTCATCCCCCTACTGGGTTAAAGAAATATTTTATTGTCCCCGGAATTTTCGGACGGGGATTCCGCTGTCGCTCCATCCCCGCCGGTGATGCCTGTCGTTAGGCAATCGAAGAAGGAGGATGTAGAAATGAGATTGAAAGAGGTAGAAGAAAAATACAGAGATGAATGGGTGTTAGTCGAAGTATTGAAAGAGGATGAGTCAGGGAAACCTACAGAAGTAAAGGTAATAGCCCATTCCAAAAATAGAGATGACACCTATGACGCAATGAAAAAGGTAAAAGGTAAATACTCCTACCATTTCTATACAGGAAAGATCCCCAAAGAAGGGTATGCGGTTGCATTCTATGTCGAAATTTAGATTTGACACCAAAGCACCAGTAATTATACTAACTATCTTATTGGAGGGTAAGGGTAACTCCAAGCAAAAGATAAGGATGGCTCTTGATACAGGGGCAACCTATACCATGATTCCATGGAAAACTGCTGAAATTTTAGGGTTAGAGCCAGAGCTGTCCAAAAAGAGAATGGAAATAATTACTGCCAGTGGAGTGGAAAAGGCTCCTTTGGTCACCTTGAAGTCTATAGTTGTTTTGGGAAAGAGGATAGAAGGGATTGGGGCTGTTGTCCATGACCTTCCACCAAAAAGCTATGTGGACGGGCTACTTGGATTAAAATCGTTGGTTGAGTTTAAATTAAAAATAGACTTTAGTAAGGGTATATTGGAGGTATGAGCAATAATATCTTAATTCGGGGACATAATACTAAAATATAGAAGGCAGTTTTTACATTTTCAGGATTTGGGCAACAGCCTGTCAAGAAGTGACCCCCTCCCCTTTATGAAGTTCTTAAGTTTCAAGTCAAGCTCTGACCCCATTTACTTCCCTAGAGCATGTAGGGATGGACCTCAGTGTCCACCCTTATTCGGGCCGACAGGGACATCGGCCCCTACATTCATTCTTCCGTCTGAGGTGGACAGTTCATCCACTTCTGTCAGACCCACTTAACTTTACAGTGCCGAAAATGCTAAAAAAATCTTACTTTCTAAATTAACCGAGGACTATAAAGAAAAATGACCCTGACCGCTTTTCTTGTATTAGCTGGGGTTATCTTTTTCTTTTCTCCCTCCTCTCCTTCACATTTTCTATCTTCAGCCTTATTGCTTTTTGATTGGGATACTTATCGGCGATTTCCTGGTAAATGGCTAAGGTCCGTTTCAGTTCCCCTCTTTCTTCCAGGCAGTTAGCTATTCCGAATTTTGCTTCCAATACCAGGGGGCTGGTAGGGAACTTACTAATTACCATCTGATAAGCCCGCTCTGCCTCCAGCAGCTTTCCCTTCAGATAATAGGTGTTAGCAATCTGATAATAGACCTCATCCGCCAGAGTGGTGTGAGGAAACCTCTTCATCAGGGCCCGATATTCAATCCGAGCCTGCTCAAAGGCGTTTAGTTTAAGGTAGCACTGGGCTATCTGATATTGATAATAGTCGAGTTCGTGATGTTGGGGGTAATTATTAACCATCTTCTGATACTCGATGATCGCCTTCTGGAAATCAAGGTACTTGTATTGGTAAATCTCGGCCATATTCTTCAGGGCCAGGAAGGCATACTCATTTGTGGGAGAGTAGTAGGCTAACTGGGAATAGGTGGCTAGGGCCTGGGGGTAGTCATGGAGATAAAGATGGAAGATAGTTCCCATCTGAAAGATGGCCGAGGGAACCAGGGCACCGTTGGGATAATCATGCACTACTTTAGCATATTGTTCAATGGCCGGGAGATACTCGCCTTTTTTCCAATGATCCTCTCCGGCCTTGAAAAGGCGGTTGGCTTGGTCCCCGGAGCAGTTAGGGCAGCTAAAAAGGGCCAGGAAGAGAGCCAGTCCTATCCCGAGACGTTTGTAGTTCAGGCATCCTTTCTCATATGGCGGGTTGGTCATGTCCTGAGTCTGTCGTAGCTACGAAAGTTGAATGTCAAATGCCAAGCTGTAGGGCGGGGGTCCACCCCCCCATAAATTCGGGCAAGTTGCCCGCCCGACAAAAAATTTAAAATTAAATACAAAACCCACATTAAAAAAAATATAAAAAAAAAAAAAAAAAAAATCCATTAAATTATTAAAAAAAACCAATTTTATAAAATTAAAAATCAAACAAAAAACTAAAAAAAACGCCTGAAGAAATTGGA
>JAUWWP010000335.1 GCA_030616835.1 Deltaproteobacteria bacterium
AAAAGTTCAATCAACTCCCCCATATAGGTGAGGTTCGCCAAAAGGGATTTATGGTGGGGATTGAGTTGGTTAAAGATAAAAAGACCAGGGAAGACTATGACTTTGAGGAGAAAATAGGAATCAGGGTTACTTATGAGGCCCGGAAAAGAGGCTTAATCATTCGCCCTCTGGGAAATGTTATTGTCCTGATGCCTCCATTGAGCATCAATTTAAAAGAGTTGAGGGAAGTAGTTGACATTACTTATGAGTCAATTAAGAGTGTTACGGAGCAGCAATAGATGAAACAAGGATTATTTATAACCGGAACCGATACCGGAGTAGGAAAGACCCTGGTCGCGGCCGCCCTGGCTTCCTTTCTTAAAAAAGAGGGGGTAGATGTAGGGGTAATGAGGCCAGTCGAAAGCGGTTGCCGGCGGCAGGAGGGAAGGCTTGTGCCTCAGGATGCCCTTTTTTTAAGGGAGGCAGCCGGGTGCGCAGACAACCTGGACCTGATCAATCCCTACCGTCTCGAGGCCCCCTTAGCCCCCAGCCTGGCTGCGGAAAGAGAAGGGGTGGAGATTGACCTCGGAAAACTGATTGAGTGCTTTCAGGCAATTAAGGAAAAGCACGACTTTATCCTGGTTGAAGGGGCCGGGGGGCTGCTGGTTCCCCTCCGGGAAGGGTACTTTATCTCCGACCTCGCTCAGGTGTTTCAGCTTCCCCTCCTGATAGTTGCCGCCTCCCGGCTGGGGGTCATTAACCATACCCTTTTGACGGTAAGATATGCGCAATCCCTCACGATTAAGGTGGCAGGAGTAATCCTTAATAACCCGGAGGAAGAAGATTCAGCCTCCGGGAGTAATTCATCTCTTCTCCAGCAGCTCCTGGATGTTCCCCTCCTGGGTGTAATCCCTTTTACCACCCAGTTTCGAGAGTTTAAAAAGGAAGGATTGACCGATCTGATTAAGGAGTGGATCAACCTTGCTGCCCTTGCGGGGACTCCAGAGTGATCAGGCCCTGCTCCCGGAATTTCTTGATAATCTTGATCGCCTGAGAGAATTTAATCGGGCTGATAGTAGCGATTGCCTTAATGCTCCTAATTCCATCAATTCGGGAGATAACAAAACCGGCCCGGGAGGGAAATTCCCGTTGCCTAAGTTCCCGTTTGGCAACGATCGGGTGGGGAACCGATTTGATATCGATCCCCTCAATCTCCGGTGGATGCTGATTTGCCTCCAGGGATTGGGGATCAAGGGCAGTCATTTTAGTAATCACTTCATCATCCTCATCGAAGCAATATTCATCTTTCACAATGTGGCTTACCTCAATCCAGCCGTTATGGTAAAGTTCGTAGAGCTGGGAATAAAACGGGAAATGAAGAAGATGAAGCCGATAGGTCATCTCCCCAATGGTCTTACCTTCCACAATTAGCTCCCCGATGGGTTTCCCCTTGAGAAGGCTGGAGGGTAGCTCGGTATCCTTCCTTTTAAGCTTGAGCACAGTCTCATCCGAGGGGAGAATCTGACGGATCCTCTTCCATTCATCGCGGCGGTGCATTCCCTCCAGGGCAATGCTAACCGGGTTGATGGAGACCCGGATTTGCAGATCCTGGGGAAGCTCGTCTTCAAGGAAGATAAAGTAGCCATCATCCCAGATGAAGATGTCATAGATGGTTTCTACTGCCTTGATCGAGAGGACATCGCTTATCTGGCGTTCATTCATCAGACCGGTCATAATCAGGATGTCGCCAATAGGCGCCCGGGTTTCTGTCTGGGTTTCCAGGGCCAGGATCAGGTCAAGCTCCCCCATCCTCCCGTAGCTGAGTAAGAATTGTCCCAGGTATTCCCGGGGATTATTGGAGTTGGAAGAGATGATCTGTCCTTCCTGGAAATAGATCCATTTAACCCATCCCTGCCGCTGGATGATCAGGGAGCCAGTTTTTCTGGATGTCCCCATCCACTGCAGGAGGTCGGCAAGGCTCATGGTAGATAATGTTCCTTCTAAAGCCATCTCTTTAGCACTGATTGGTAAGCTTCGGGTTGTCTCCCGGCTTACAAATATGTGTGATTCGGACATAATGTTGAAAAAGGGGGACGTAATTAATATATTAACATTTCTCTACCATCTCCTTAATTATCTTTGCTATTTCCCCTAAAACTATCCTACCAAAAGTCAAATTATTAATTACGTCCCCTAGTTTCCTCTTATCATTAAATTTTCTTACCCTTCTTAAGATCAATATCCTTATTTTTTTTCGATTTCCACCTTATTTCCTTTGCTCTTCCAAATAAACCCTCGACCCCTCCTGTCCTACGTAGCCTTGGCGAAGTAGGATGAATCCTCTTGCCCTACGAAGCAGTTATACTGCGAAGTACGGGCGAACGCTTTTCTTAAGTGACTAAGTAAAGCTCCGCCCCCGATCCCCTACAGATAGCAAAAAACAAGACCCTTGAGCCCGAGTCTGCCCCCCTTTCCCCCCTCATCTACTTTCCTTCTTGAACTTAGCATTTGCCTTGTTGATCCCTTCGACAAAGTTTTCCCATTCATCGAACTTAAAGGCACAACTGGCAGAGACATCGGCAGAGGCAATATAAAGACCCACCTCGTCTTTCTCCACCTCCAACCCGATAGTTAAAAACTCCCCTATTTTGGTCTGCCGCAATAAAGTCTTCTTCATCCTGGCTCCTCCTTTATGGAAACTTCCACATCTTTCTCACTAACTTCCTGCCGATATATTTGTTCTTAGCCCTTCTGGCTATCTTCCGGGGATCTCCACTTGAAAGCTTCTCAATGTCATTAGCCATTCGGGCAAGCTTGTAGAGGAAGCTCACACTTTTACCCATCTTTTAGCCTCCTGGTATATATAATGTTCACCCTCTTCATAGCATTTAGATATAATTTCATTGAAAATGCAAGGGAATAGGGGTCGGCTTTCAATCTGAACGAAATAAACGCTCTTAACGAATTTATCCCGTGGAGTTTTGCATATACTCCATCGGGACCTAACGCTCCTAACGCTTCCCAATTGTCATTTTACGGGCCTGAGCCCGGCCCTTCCTGATATTAGTTATGGAACTAATGGAACACCGTCCTCTTTCATATTTAAGTATTGTGTCCCCGGAATTCTGTCCCCGGAATTCCAATCATTTTATTCTCTCAAGAGTGCGGGCCTGACGGCCCCTAATAGGTGACTGTCCCCTATTTATCCTGTGCTTGAATTTGATCGTACAGTTGGCGGTATGCTTTTCTCAGTCCGAGCTGAGTGAAAAAGGAGGTTGTCGCAACATCTATGGAAAAACGACGTGTTACGGCATGAAGTGTTCTCTTGATAATGCGTCCCATGCTGTAACCTTGCCTCATTACCTCTGAATTGGCTTCCAGCATTTCATTTTCCGACATGAGAGGGTGCTTGAATACGACATAGCCTCCGCCGTAATGGTCCCATGGGCGGTCTGTGAAGATCCGTCCCTGCTCCAGGTACTCCTGATATATCTGGCTTCCGGGCATGGGGGTCAGCGTGAAAACGAACGGAATAATGTTACATTCGTCGCAAAAGTCAAGGGTTCGGTAATAGGTTTCCACGGTATCTTCGTCCCAGCCGATGATGAAAAACCCCATGATTACGATCCCCAGATCCTGGATAGTCCGGATGTTCTCCTTCATCTTCCGGAGGTCAAAGGTGTCCGGGGAAGTATAGTGCAGCTTCCGCCAGGC
>JAUWWP010000359.1 GCA_030616835.1 Deltaproteobacteria bacterium
CATAAATTGCCCCGACAAAAGGCGGCCAGGGGGGCGCCGGCAGTTAAGTCAATTGAGGAGAACGCCCGGGAGCTAAAGGGGATATATAATCAACTAAAAATGCAAAATGAAAAATGAAAATTGCAGACTACAAATCCTAATTCAATCTTTTGCAATTTGCAATTTGCAATTTGCAATTTGCAATCCGCCTTAAGCGGAGGACTATTATGAAAGGTAAATGCCTCCTCCTGGGAGGATGCGGTTTTATCGGGTCTCACTTAGCCGATCTCCTTCTGGAGAGGGGATATCAGGTAAGAATATTTGACCGATCCAGGGTGGATCTCAGCAACATTAAGCATATCCAGGGGCGGATCGAACTGGCTCCGGGGGACTTCACTAAGAGCCGGGATGTGAAGAAGGCACTTAAGGGATGTGATTATATCTTTCATTTTATCGGCACCACCCTTCCGGAAAGCTCTAATCTGAACCCTCGGGACGATGTTTACTCCAATGTAATCTCCTCCATCCGGATGCTGGAATTCGCCCGGGCCGAAGGGGCGAAGAAGGTAATCTTTTCCTCATCCGGGGGAACGGTTTACGGAATTGCCCGAACTACCCCCATCCCGGAGAGCCATCCAACCGAGCCCCTCTGCTCTTACGGGATAGCCAAGCTAACGGTGGAGAGGTATCTACACTTATTTAGCTATCTCTATGACCTGGATTATGTAGTGCTGCGCTCCTCCAATCCTTATGGAGAGAGGCAGGGCACTGAGGGGCTCCAGGGAGCTATTCCGGTATTCCTCAGCCGGATCAAAGAGGGAAAGCCTGTGAGGATCTGGGGGGATGGGTCGGTGGTCAGGGATTTTCTCTATATCGAGGATCTCACCCGGGCATTTTTCCAGGCCCTTACCACGCGAACTCAGTCCCGGGTCTTCAATATTGGATCAGGCCGGGGCACATCCATCAATGAGCTGATGGAGGTAATTCGGAGGGTAACCGGAAGGGAGTTCAGGGTTGAGTATGGCCCGGGGAGAAAGGTTGATGTTCCGGTAAATATCCTTGACCCTCAGCTTGCCGGGAAGGAGCTCAAGTGGAGAGCCGAGGTTTCGCTGGAAGAGGGGATAAGGAGACTGTGGGAAGCAAATTACTAAATGCAGAGTGCAAAGTAGGTCGGGCATCTTGCCCGACACAATGGTCCCTTTCGGCAAGCTAATGTCAAATGTCAAAGCCCAAATATTAAATAAGCCCAAATGTCAAAATCCAAATGACAAATAAATTTCAAATGACCAAATGTCAAATTTAACCGGTGCACCGGTGCATAAGTGCACCAATATTTGTCATTCAGCCTTCGTAGCCACTACGGCGAAGTAGGCTTTGAACTTTGGATTTCATTTGAACTTTGAGCTTTGGCATTTGGATTTTTTAATTCTTTTACCCACGATAATTCATGATGAGCGTAAAAAAAAGAGGAATAATTCTGGCGATAATCGTTCTGGGGGCGATTGCGGTTCGCTGGTCCAATCTTCAGGAGCCCTACCATATCGGGATGGATTCAGCCTTTCAGGAGGCCCTGGCCCTCAGTCATCTTGAATACGGGCTGCTGAAGACGCATTTTGTCTCCGTAGTGGGGTTTCTTCAGGATAGGCCAATCTATCATCTTTCCCATCCCCCCCTGCTGCAGATCATCTATGCCGCAGGTTACCGACTTTTTGGGGTTCAGGAGGTGGTGGCCAGGGGACTCTCCCTGCTGGCATTGCTCGGGACCCTGGTTTTAATCTACTTTTCCCTCACTAAGGTTACGGACTGGGTAGTGGCGAGCTTTGCTGCTGTATTTGTTGCCTTTATGCCCCTTTCAGTTGCTTACTCCCAGACAACCTTTTTCGGGCCCCTGGCCCTGTTCTTTGTTTCGCTCATCTACTTTGCTTATACCTTCTGGGTCGCCACTCAAAGAAGGGGATTTTACCTCCTGATGCTCACCGCTTCGGTTCTGGGAGGGCTGACCGAATGGACGGTGTACTTGATGATCCCATTCATCGTCCTGGCTCATCTTCTCACTGGGCCCGGTCCCAGAGGGAAAAGGTTTAAGCAGATGCTCCCTTTGGGCCTTACCGCACTTCTCACCATCTTTCTCCTGCTCTTTTACCAGTACTGGCTTAGTGGCGGGGTACCGCTACTCACTCATTCGCTGCGGCGCAGCGATCTCCGTTATCTCCTCTGCGGAGAGCTTTACGGCCGCCTGCTCTTCTCACTGCTGAGGCTCTCCCCAATCTGTTTGCCTTTATCTCTCGTGGGCATAGGTGTTTTTGTAACTCAGCGTTCAAGCCGCCGGCTCTCCCTTTCCCTGCTTAGCTTTCTTGGCCTTCCGGCCCTGTATTTGCTCCTGGCTCCTCAGCTTATCTACCTCCATTCATTTGAGCTGTATTATTTTGTTCCCTTCCTTGCCATCTTCTCGGCACTGGCCCTTAAAAAGCTCCCTATCCGGGCCTCTGCCGTGATCTTAGTGGGATTCTTACTTCTGGCCAATGTTACCAGTTACCGGTTAAATAACGCCAGAAACCCCTTTTATTACCGATTGGCCCGTCTGGTCCAGGGGGTCTCCGGGTCGGGAGATCTCCTTTTTTCCACGGCTGCGGTGGGGCACTTTCGCTTCTATAATCGGATGTCCACCTACTGGCCTCTGGGAGAGAATGAGCCGGAGCCGGAGTGGTTCCTCAAAAGTGGAACTGCATCCTTTGCCCTGATAGACAAGGTAAACCCGGATGTGAGGCGTCTGAGGGAGAGGCTGGTCAGGGCAGCCGGAGAGAATGGTTATCGGCTTCTCTATTCATTCGCGGGAATAGATCTTTATACTAATAAGGAGGGGCTTCCGAGTGGATACTCATTTGTGAGCCATCTACCCGAGGCAGAATTCCTGCCCAACGGGATAGCACTGCCGCAGTGGGCCTACCCTGAGGCTCAGCTCATCGAGATTGGTGATGAGGTTAGCTACTCGCTTTATCAGCATCCTACCGAGAGAGCTTCGAGATTGATTTATTCCGGGCGCAGGCTCCTCCCTGACTCCTGGCTGCTCTTTTCCATCGGGCTTGATCCCCGGGTCTGCCACCCGGGCAAGGGAGATGGGGTGATCTTCGAGATCACGGCCGGGGACAGGATGCTTTTCTCCCGGTATCTTGATCCCAAGAATAGTCCGGGAGAAAGGAAATGGCACCGCTTCGCCCTGGATCTTTCCTCATGGACGGGAGAAGAGGTTAGCTTTAGTTTTACCACCCTTCCCGGTAAAGAGAATTCCTATGATTCTGCTTACTGGGGGGATCCGAGGATAGTGGCAAGAAAAAATGCAAAATGAAAATTGCAAAATGCAAAAGATTGAATTGGGATTTGAACCACGAATTTCACGAATTACACGAAGAAATTTTCCCTTTGGGGATTTGAACCACGAATTTCACGAATTACACGAAGAAATTTTCCCTTTGGGGATTTGAACCACGAATTTCACGAATTACACGAAGAAATTTTCCCTTTGGGGATTTGAAC
>JAUWWP010000066.1 GCA_030616835.1 Deltaproteobacteria bacterium
ATAGAGCCCAAAGCTCTCCACCTCTCCCTTATTCAGAGGAACATCGAATCCCTCTGCACCCGAGACCAGCAGCTCCTTCAGCTCTCTTTGCAAAACCTTAACCTTTAACCCAAATAATGCGTTAATCTTGTCCTGAGGCCTTCGACAAGCCTTGGTCCTGGCCAAGACCAGGGCTCAGGACAGGCCTGTCGAAGGAAAAGAATTACTGAAGCATTCCGGTGCGAGCACGCTTAATTTACTCATCTTCAGCTGCTTGGGTCATTTTTTGCACTGTTTTTTTTGCTTCTTTAATGAACTTTCTGGCATTTCCAAGTTGAATATGAGCATCTTGTTTAGTTATTTTTACAAAATCTCCATAATCGGCATCTTCCCTGATTCTCTTTGCTTCCCTAAGAAACTTGCTAAAATCCGTGGGGAAAAGCCCTGGTTTTATTATGTGCTGATTAAATAGGGCAACCACGCCAGAATGTTTACTGGAATCTAACTCTTTTAATGCAAGAAGCGCTCTTGCTCCCGTAAACATCGCATAGTAACTCCTATTAACAGAAAGACCAAAATGCTCTTGCTTTAAGGAATCTTCGCTCTCTTTTAAGTTCTCCTTTGCTTTTTTCATCCTGTATTTAGCTAAATTTACCCGACTCATAAAATAACTCCCTCTTTTTCTACATTTTCAAAGAAAAAGGAGCCCAATTCTTTATTTTTTTTGTATTCAAATAGATCATAGAGAACCGGCGCCAGGGGCAAACCGTATTCCAGATCATAATTTGCAGTTATTTCTGCTAATTCTTCGCTGATGTTCGCTGTTTTTTCTTTTACCAGAACAAATATATCTATATCAGAATCCTCTTTGGCATCCCCTTTTATTCTTGAACCAAAAATCCAAACACTTACAATCTCATTACCTAATCTTTCTCTTAACTCTTTAACAAAGGAATTTATTACCTTCCTCTCCATTTTTTTTAAATATCGTAGTTCTTTCTTCATAACTACCTCCTACCCTATATGAATATAGCACAGATCGCAGGCAGATTGCGAGAACAAACAGCCACTTTTTCGGGGGAAGTTTATAATTGCGATTTGAACCACGAATTTCACGAATTTCACGAAATAATTCTCCTCTTTGGGATTTGATCAGAGAATTGTTGCCCTTGTTACTCCCTGCTACTCCTTGCTATTCCCTGCTATTCCCTGCTATTCCCTACTATTTCCTACTATTCCCTACTATTTTACAGATTGGGATTTGGTCATTGGTAATTTTTTTGATTTTATGTCTGTTGATTTTATGTCTTGACAAACTAATTTTGTGTGTTAAACTTGGACAAAATTAAATATCTTCTTGGGTGTCCGTAAGGACCAAAAGGGAAGTGGGTGAGATTCCCACACGGTCCCGCCACTGTGATTGGGGAGCGACCCTGAATTGAGTAGTCCACTGGCGGCTTGGGGAGCGACAGAAGATACAATCTGTCGTGAAGGGCTGCTGGGAAGGCTAAAGGGAAGCGAAGATCCATAAGTCAGGAGACCTGCCCGGGTAAGATACCTGTTCCGCTCTTCGCGAGAAAGAGTAAGGTAGGTCGAGAGAAAAACCTTAAGCCTCCTGCTCTTCTCATGAAGGGCAGGAGGCTTTTTTATTTCTTAGGAATTTTTAAAACCAATAAACGAAGGGTAAAAATGGATAAATTAAGGCCCATCGTTATTGTGAAAGGAGGAAAAGATGCGAAGGATTAAGTTAACAGCTTTCATTATGAGGGCGCAAAAAATGTTTAAGAAAATTTTACTGATGGCGATTGTCTTGTATTTCCCCTATGGCGCCTATGCCCAGGAACAGAAAGAGGAACCTGAAGCACTATACCTGGAAGAAATCGTGGTAACCGCTACCAGGGGTGAGCGAGAAGTTTGGAAAATCCCTCTCAATGTAACTATAATCACTAAAGAGGATATAGCCAATTCCAATGCACGAACTGTGCTTGACCTTCTCTACTCTCAAGAAGGGTTAAAGGTAAGCGACTGGTTTGGAAAGGGAACAAAGGCTGAGGTTGGTCTCCGAGGATTTGGTGAAGCTGGAGCCAGTAATTGCTTAGTAATGATTGATGGCCGTCGTATTAATGAAATCGACATGAGTAATGTTGACTGGAATCAGATACCTTTAGACCAGGTGGAGAGGATCGAGATTGTTCGAGGCGCCAGTGGCGTCCTCTATGGGGATAATGCGACTGGAGGAGTGATCAACATCATTACTAAAAGCGGGGTGGGAAAACCGCGATTTGAAGCTTATTCTTCCTACAGCTCCTACTTTGGAAAAGAAGGTGGAATAGCTATCAGTGGAGGAAAAGAGCAATATACTTATTCTTTGAGGGCAAGCCATTCCTCTACGGATGGTTATCGTAAGAATAGCGAATATTCTGCTAGAGATTTTGGGACAAAGTTTGAATTCAATCCCAAGGAAGTGGTGAAACTCAGTTTGAGTGGTTCTTATCATGGAGATCGCTTTGGTTTGCCAGGATGGTTGGATGGAGCAGAATTAGAATCCGGAGTCAAAAAACCAACTGATTCTGACTACCTCGATGACGATGCAGAAAATGAGGATTGGTTCACCCAGTTGAGTATGAGTCTACTGGGTAAATCTGGTTACCTTGAAACTGGTCTTTCTTTCCGTAACCGAGAGTCGGATTCTTATTGGCTTTCCTATGGAGTAAACAGTTCTATCGACAAGAGAGAAAGCCAAACCTGGGGGCTGAGGGAAAAAGGAGTCTGGGACTGGAAGGGAAAAAATCGTTTAACCATTGGAATGGACCTATATTTTACCGAATTCCTAGTAAAGACTTTCAAGGCTGATATGACACCTCAGACCAAAACAACCATTAATAGAAACACCTGGGAAGCCTATCTGGTGGACGAGTTTTCTCCATTCAAAAGTATTATTTTGAATCTCGGTGGACGGTGGACAAGGGCAAAATACCGCTTTGATTTTAAAGACCTGACCGGAACCCTGGAATCAAAACGCGAAGAGCCAAAGAAGGATCTGGAAGCCTATCATGCAGGCATCAGCTGGCTTTTGAGAGAAAGAAACAGTTTCTTTGTTAAAGTGGCCAGGTCCTTCCGACTCCCCAAAACCGATGAGTATTTTCAGAGTGGATATCCAGCCTACGCCATACCCGCAAAGCTAAATGAGGATCTTCAACCTCAAAAGGCTAATCACATTGAAACAGGAGTAAAGAGTAATCTCTGGTCTAACCTCAGCACAAGACTCTCGTATTTCTGGATGGATGTAAAAGATGAAATCTATTATGATAAACCAACCTGGACAAACAAAAACTATCCTAAGACACGACATCAAGGGATAGAACTTGGAATGAGGTTTCAGCCAGTGATAAGGCTTACTTTTGAGGGTAACTACACATTTACGGAAGCTCTCTTCAAAGGAGGGGACTACAATGGAAAGGAGATTCCAGCTGTACCTATGCACCAGGCAAGCATTTCCTATAACCTCAATCTGGGAAGAGGACTGAGATTAAACCTTAATGGCAATTATGTAGGAGAAAGGAGGTTTGTCAGCGACCTCAACAACAAACTTGACCGAATGAAGGATTACATCTTATGGAGAGCAAAAATCTCATATCAGTGGAAAGAGATGAAGATCTTTGGGGGAGTAGATAACATCTTCAATGAAAAATACTCTGAATATGGAGTAACCGATTCGACAGCAACAACAAAGGCTTACTATCCATCACCAGAGCGTAACTTCACTGTGGGAGCCTCTCTTTCTTTTTGATAACCTCTTTGACAAAAAAGATTATATGGAGCAGCTTGGGACAACCATAGACGACCGGGGCTACCCCTTCCCCGGAAGATCATTTACCGGGGGTATGAGTCTGGAATTTTAAGGAAGAGATTCAGTTAAACACTACATCTTGTATTTATCAACATTTTTATCCACAAGATGTTGATAAAAAGGAGGAAGACATAAGTTTTATAGCTTCATGGAGCGGGGGTAAGGATAGCTCTGCCGCACTCTACCGGGCTCTTTCCGACGGCATAGAGGTTTCCCATCTATTTAATGTTATATCCGAGGACGGCCGATACTCCATGTCCCATGGTCTGGACCCCAGATTGATAGCCACCCAGGCAGAGGCAATTGGAGTTCCAATAGTCCAGGTAAAGTCCTCCTGGGACTCATACGAGGCGGATTTTAAGAGAACGATCAGGGAGCTGAAGCACATTCCTTCGGCAGGTTCCCTTCGGCTCCGCTCAGGGCAGGCAGGACAAGCTGGGATAGAAGGCATGGTATTTGGAGATATCGATCTCCAGGAGCACAGGGATTGGATTGAACGGGTCTGTAAAGAGCTTGAGATCCAACCCCTCCTACCCCTATGGGGGCTTGATCGAGAGCGGATACTTGACGATTTCATAAACAACGGATTTGAGGCCATAGTAGTCACGGTCAAGGCGGATATCTTAGGCGAGGAGTGGCTTGGGCGCAAAGTCAATAAACAGTTCTTAGAGGACCTTTCCAGGATTAAGGATAGGCGGGGCTTTCCAGCCCCGCTAAGAGGATTTGACCTATGTGGCGAAAAAGGAGAATATCATACATTTGTCACGAACGGGCCTTTATTCAAACAGAATATTAAGATACTATCAAGTCAGAAGATTTTAAGAGATGGGTATAGGTTTTTGGAGATAGTGGGGTACGAGATATTGGGTTCTGGCCCTTTAGCAGTCAGTAAAACCCTGTAAGATACCTGTCCTAAGCTTGTCGAATGATCGGTTGAGTCAAACGGTTACGGTTACGCAGCTGGAATCGGGATTCGTAAAGCGGTTATAATAGATGAAATCAAAAAGCCAAGGGTATAAGGGTAAACGCAACCCACTGACGAAAGACGAAACGAGCCCCGTAGAAATAAGTTGCTAAATGTGATTACCTTCGATAAATATCGATAATTTTTTACGGGGCGAGCAGCGCAACCGAAAAACGTATGACCAATAAAAAGTGCTACCAAATAAAGATATGGCCGGAATTATCAACTAAAATAGGCACACCACCAGATAATGAATCTTCATCTATATACAACATATTGTAGTTATTAACAAGTTTATCCACAAGATGTTGATAAACCCCGTTAGAAGGTTCGGATGGGGCTTTAGACCCCACCCGAACCATTTATTCAAAAAGTCCTTATCCCCACCTTTACGGATGGGGCCTTCTAACGGGGTAAAAATCATAAAAAGCCTATTAATCTTAACTGCATTATCTTTCGCCCTGGGAGAGGAGGCCCGGGCCGAAGAAAAGACCAAGGTTGATCCCGAACCTATGAGGATCATCTCTATGGCCCCCAGCCTTACCGAGACCCTCTTTGCCCTGGGCCTGGGCAGCAGGGTGGTGGGGGTAACTAACTTTTGCAACTATCCCCCGGAAGCCCGGGAAAAGGAAAAGATCGGGGGCTTTATCAACCCTAACCTGGAGAAAATAGTCTCTTTGAAGCCGGATTTGATTCTGGCTACCCTTGATGGCAATAAAAAAGGGGTCATCGATAAGCTTAAGGAACTGGGGCTTTCGGTTAATGTTATTAACCCCAGGAATATCGAAGAGATCTTAGGCTCGATAACTCAGATCGGCGAGCTAACTTACCGACACAAGAGGGCCGAAGAGCTGGTTAGCTCAATGAAAAGAAGGATAGGGAAGGTGGTCAAGTCGGTTAAGGGACTCAGCAGACCCCCGGTTTTATTTATTTACGGAGAAGATCCTTTAATTACTGCGGGCCCGGGAACATTTGCTAACGATCTGATTAAATTAGCCGGGGGAAGGAATATTTCCGAGGACTCATGGATCCCTTATCCCAAGTACAATCTTGAGGAAATCCTGATAAAGAAGCCGGAGCGGATCTTTATTTCCTCCATGGAAGTTACCGAAAAAGCTCCCTCAAAGGTAATCGAGAGGTGGAAAAAGTGGCCTGCAATACCAGCGATTACCAAAGAGCGGGTCTTTCTTATTAATGGAGACCTGATTGATCGCCCGGGTCCCCGAATTATCGAGGGATTGGAGATCCTGGCCAGACGGATTCACCCCGAGGCATTCAAGCCTGATGGTAGTTATATAGAACGATAAAAATGATTGTACATAAATAGGGTAGTGTTGCAAATACAGACAGATGAATAAATCCTAAGCACTAAGCACCAAATCCTAAACAATTTCAAATGATCAAAACCTAAAATTCAAAACCATGTCCTGAGCCCTTCGATTAACTCAGAACAGACCTGTCGAAGGGATTGTTTTGAATTTGGTTAATTTGAATTTTGGATTTGTTTAGGGTTTAGGATTTGGGATTTAGGATTTATCAGCATGATAATGATGTATGAAATACTATACATAAATATCTAATAAGTATTATAATAGGATGCCAGTTACTTTAAGAAAGGTCTTATATCTCTCTTTTTTTCTGTCCCTGCTTCTGCTGACAGTGGCCTTGATCTCCCTCTCCATCGGCAGCGCGGGGATAGGATTTACCAGAATACTATCAATTATCCTGAGTAAACTGCCTTTCTCACCCTCTTCCCCCTTATTAGATGAGACCGAGGTGGCGATAGTGCTCTCTATCCGGTTACCCCGGATCCTCCTGGCCGGCCTGGTAGGTGCTGCACTCTCAGTAGCCGGGGTTGTGTTTCAGTGTCTGCTCCGTAATCCCTTAGCTGAACCCTATATCCTGGGTATATCAAGTGGATCGGCAGTAGGAGCAATCCTGGCCATTATGGCCGGAATCGTGGCCTCTTCCTGGGGTATCCCCCTGGCATCCTTTGGGGGAGCCCTCCTGACCATCCTTCTGGTTTACCGGATCGCCCGAGTGGGTAGGAGGATGGAAACCACTACCCTCCTCCTGGTAGGGGTGATTGTGGGCTTCTTCTTTGCCGCTATCGTTATGTTTCTTCTCAGCATTTCCCCTATCCATGGCCTGCAGAAGGCGCTTTTCTGGCTGATGGGGGACTTAAGCACAGCAAACTACCTGAAAATTATTATTATTCTGCCCTACGTCCTGGGGGGAATAATCTTTATTTACGCCTGGGCCCGGAGCCTGAATATAATCAGTATGGGTGAGGAGGCGGCCCTCCAGTTAGGGATTGAGGTGGAAAAGGCCAAGTTGATCCTCTTCGTAGCTGCTTCTTTAATCACTGGAGCCGCCGTGGCGGTGAGTGGAGTCATCGGCTTTGTCGGGCTTATTATTCCCCATATAGTAAGGCTCCTGGCCGGGCCGGACCACCGTCTGCTCCTGCCGGCCTCAGCCCTGGTAGGAGGCTCCTTTCTGATAATTGCTGATACCCTGGCCCGTACGGTCATTATTCCTTCAGAGCTACCGGTGGGGGTGGTGACAGCCTTCTTCGGAGCCCCTTTCTTTATTTACCTGCTTAGAAGGAAACGAGGGGAGGTATTAGATGAGCAAAATTTATGAACTTAACGAGGTCTGGTTTAGATATTACCGGGATTGGATCCTTAAGGATATAAGCTTCCAGGTAGAGAAAGGGGAGCTTCTGGGGATCATCGGCCCCAATGGCTCGGGGAAAACCACCTTGCTCCGGATTCTTGATAGGATCCTTATACCCCAGAGGGGTAAGGTCATTGTGGATTGCCTGGATCTAAGAGGGA
The DNA here is from genome assembly GCA_030616835.1 of Deltaproteobacteria bacterium. Taxonomy (GTDB): domain Bacteria; phylum Desulfobacterota. Next base: position 7,631 of record JAUWWP010000066.1, read on the forward strand.
TCAGGAGGAGGGAGATAGCCCAGATGGTGGCGGTTGTCCCTCAGGAGCCCCAGTTCAGCTTTCCATTCAGTGTTCTGGAGGTAGTCTTGATGGGCCGGGCCCCTCACTTAAGGAGTGTCGGATTCGAGGGAAAGAAGGATTATAGTATTGCCCGCCGGGCAATGGAGCTTACCGACACCTGGAGGTTTTCCGCCCGTTCGATTACTGAGCTGAGTGGGGGGGAGCGCCAGCGGGTAATGATCGCCCGGGCCCTCACCCAGGAGCCGGAGATCCTTCTATTGGATGAACCCACCAGTCATCTGGACATCAATCATCAGGTAGAGATAATGGACCTGGTCAGGGATTTAAACACTTCAAGAGGACTCACTGTGATAGTTGTTTCTCATGATATTAATCTATCAGCAGAGTATTGCGATCGGATAGTGATGTTGAGCGAAGGTGAGGTTCATCAGATAGGAGGTGCCGGGGAGGTGATAACCGCCCGAAACCTCCAGGATGTTTACGGAGCCAAGGTTCTGGTCGATACCAACCCGGCAAGCAGCGCTCCCCGGGTTACTTTATTGAGCAGGGAAGGGTTATAACGGGAAGAAAGATACTTTTATGGGGCAAAAAGGGGTTAGAATTGAGAAACATGCTAGGAAATAGGAAAAAATTGGCATTTAATTTGAGAAAAATAGGTGTAAATAAGGAGATGAGCAAGGGAAGCGGTCATTAATCTGCCCCTACCTCTTCAAGCCCTGTATAGTAATTCTATTACTAAGTATGGGCCAGTCCTTCGTAGTACTTCTTAGTACGAAGTAGGATGGCAGCTTTTCTTGTTTTTAGAAGCCTTTAATGGATGCTGTGGGGCTGTTGAAAAACCCTTCTTTAAGGAAATTTTTTCCATAAACCTCCTCTCCCCCTAGGGGAGAGGACTTACCCCGATGTCCCTATTTTCCCACTATTTTACCTATAGACGACTTCCTTTATCGGTTATTGTAGAGGTATGAGTTTATCAGTTGGTTTGTGTTTATCGTCGTAAATCACAAATGTGAAGCGATAAGTGCTTTTATCCAGGGCGTTTTCGATATTTTCCCATTTACCATCCGGAGCCCATATTACATTGGCTATAGGCATATCAAATAATGTGTAGCCTGGATAGTAGGCATGGACAGCGATACCATCAGTTTCGGGTTTTTTAATATATTCACTAAGAATGAATTTTTTAACACCAGCTCTAAATTGAGCATCCGTAGTATCTTTAGGAATAGCGATATCATAAACGGCTCGGGTGATATTGGCGTAATTTAAATACCTTCTTTTTGTATTTAATATTTTAAGGGGCGCTTTAGCAGGAGTGGAGGGTTCTTCTGGTGGTTTTTGGGTAATAGTAGGTGGGGGAGATTCCTTTGATGTTATTGGAAAATAGATTCCCAAGAGAATTAATGCAAGAAGGGAAAGAAGAAAGCCTGAAATCATTCCAGATAGCCAATGTGAGCGCGGTCGTTTCTTTAAAATGGCGACAAAGAGATATACTATAAAGATTAAAGCGCCACCGATAAGTAAGATAACAAGTAAATCTTTCATTTAAGGCTCCTTTCTTTTAAAGTTAATACTCTTTAAACTAAATTGATATACTGTCTCTAAGGTATCGTTATCAATACACTAAATATTCCAGTTATTTTTTACCATAAGTTAGCATCAATCTCAAGACTTTTTATCCTCCTTGCATTTTTTAAGGCAGTTCTATATAATTGTTCGCAACTATTTGTAGCTGAAAGGTATAATGAAGACAAACTCTATAATGATCCAGGGCACTGGCTCCTATGTGGGAAAGAGCGCGGTGGCTGCTGCTTTCTGTCGCATATTCAGTCAGGATGGCCTCCGGGTTGCCCCCTTCAAGCCCCAGAATATATCCCTGAATTCTTACATTACCGGGGAGGGAGGGGAGATTGGGAGGTCCCAGGCCGTGCAGGCTGAGGCAGCCGGGGTGGAGCCAACTACGGACATGAATCCCATTCTGATCAAGCCTACTTCAGATGCCAACGCCCAGGTGATTGTCCAGGGAAAGGTTTACGGCAATATGCCCCCCTATCAGGATCAGGAATTCAAGAAGATAGCAATCAAAGCAATAATGGAGAGCTATAAGAGATTGACAAGACAG
>JAUWWP010000266.1 GCA_030616835.1 Deltaproteobacteria bacterium
GATTTCCTCAAATCAATTGAGATTGCGCTTGATGGAGTGATGATTTTTGCCCGGAGGGTTGCGGAAAGAATTAAAGATGAAATTGAGCGTGAGGTTAGTCCAAAAAGGAAGACCGAGCTCAAGCAGATGCTTGCCCACTGCCTTAAGGTACCATTTGAGCCGGCTGAAACCTTTGAGCAGGCAGTGCAATCAATCTGGACCGTGAAAACCGCAGTAGAGCTGGCTCATCCAGTAAACCTTCATTGTTTCGGTCGTCTGGATCAGACCCTTTATCCGTATTACCGGAGAGACCTAAAAGCGGGCAGGATAACTCCGGGGCCGGCGTGCGAGCTTTTGGAAGAGCTATTGCTTAAGATTATGTCGCAAAATATCAGGCCGGAATCAAATGTTTTAGCCAATTTCTACCACCGCTATCTTGGCTCCGCTCCGGTTACTCTAGGCGGAGTTAAGCCTGATGGAGAGGACGAGACTAATGATCTGACCTATTTATTTATCGAGGCCGGGGCCCGCTCCCGGGCAATTACCAACATTGCCATTCGCGTGCATCCGGAAACCCCGGATTCGCTCCTGCTCAAGGTTGCCGATGCGCTTCATGATGGAACTTCAAGCTTTGCTCTTTTTAACGACCAAGTAAATATTGAGGCAATGAAAAGAAAAGGATTTACCGAGCCCGATGCGCATAATTATGCGATTATGGGTTGTGTGGAGATGACCTGTCCGGGAAAAACGGGCAGTATGAGTGCCAATGCTCTTCTGCTCTCCCGGCTTTTGGATCTCACTCTTCGCAATGGCGATTCTCGCACTTTGGCAGTCACGATTAAAGAAGAGGGACGAAAAACCGGCGATCCTGATTCTTTCAGCTCTTTTGAAGAACTGGTTTCTGCTTTTGTTGAACAAGGGAGATATATGATTAAAAAAATCGTTGATGCCTCTAATTTGCGGGACCGACTCTTTGCCGAACGATTGCCGGCACCTTACATTTCAGCTTTCATTGATGGCTGTCTGGATAAGAAGAGTGATGTAACTCAGGGCGGAGGAGTTTATGACCTGAGCGGAATCTCAATGATTAACTCTATTGCCAATCTTACTGATTCGCTTTATGTGATCAAGAATTTAATCTTTGATGAGAGGAAGTGCACTTTTAAGGAATTATTGGAAGCGATTGATCACAATTTTGTCGGCTATGAAAGTCTTTATCAGGAGATAAGAAAACTTTCGGGCAAATGGGGCAATGGCAATCCGGAAACCGATGAACTGGCGAGAAGGGTGATGAAGGAGTTATTTCAGGAGACCTATAAATATCGTTCCTTCAAGGATGGTGCTTTTGTTGTCTATGTGATCAGTATGACCACTCATACCATTGATGGCCGGCTTTCCATTGCCAGCCCGGATGGCCGCCGTGCCGCTACTCCCTATGCGGCAAGCTGCAATCCCTATAATGTAGAGCGTTCGGGCGTGACCGGGGCTTTGCGCTCGGTCGCAAGTCTACCTTTTGAGGATGTAATGGGCTGTGCAGTCAATGTCAAGTTTCATCCGAGCGGGATCGGCGAGAACCCGGAGGCCCGGGCAAAATGGGTTTCTCTGATCCGGACCTATTTCCAACTGGGCGGCGCTCAGATTCAGCCCACTGTTGCCAGCGCTGAGATGCTAAAGCTCGCTCAAAAGGAACCGGAAAACTATCGAGACCTGATTGTCAAGGTGGGCGGATACAGCACCTATTTTGTAGACCTGGGCCGGGAAATCCAGGAAGAGGTAATCGCCCGAACCGAACACCGCTGATCCTTAATATTTGCCTTCTTCTCAACAATGTGATAGCTTTTCTTTACGTTGGCTCTCCTTCCCCATTGCTAAAGAATTCATTCGGCGGGCAGGTCTCGAAGAGGTTAATAAATTAGTTCAAAAAATAAAGGATATTCTGTACAAATAGTGAAAAGGGAAGGTTGTGCCAATTAATATTAAGAAGAAATTGACATTTTATCTCGATACCACCATTCCGAATTATGTCTTTGCTAAAGAGCTACCTGAGAAAATGAGTTAGAGAAATTCGGAAAGGAAAATATAAGGCTTACATTTCAGATGTTGTGATCGAGGAATTGAAACAGGCTGGAGAGCCTAAACGTAGTAAATTATTTGCTCAAGTAGAAAATATAGAAAGACTACCTCTCACTCCAGAAGCCAGAGATTTAGCTGAGGAGTATGTTAGGCATAGAGTTATCTCTAAAAATTATCTTGGTGATGCCCGGCATGTAGCTATTGCTACTGTCCATAATATAGACGCACTCGTGAGTTGGAATTATGGACATTTAGTGAACATTAACAAGATTAGAAGGATTAACATTGTGAATGAAATTATGGGATACAGACATATAGAAATAATTTCTCCTGAGGAGGTGGATTGATTAATGAATAAAGGGAATGTGGAGAAACCGCTGCAGGAAGTTAGAAGGTGGAAAAGAGCTGTTTCCAAGAAAATTGCCCGAATGACGGCCCAGGATGAGATTAAATGTTTTGGCAAAGTAGAAATAGAATCTCAAAAGCATTTGGCTACTTTTAAAAGGAAATAGATAAGTCAACTGCTATCGGCTAAAGCCGATAGCTTGGCGGGCTAACAAGGCCTCGTCGAATAAATTCGACTCGGCAGCCCGCAGAAACCACCGTCTTCAGACGGTGGTAGTTCAATTTTGTTGTAGACCTTGGCCGGGAAATCCAGGAAGAGGTAATCGCCCGAACCGAACATAGCTGATTCTTGAAGTCCGATGCCAGGAATTATTTTTGATATCCAGTATTATGCGATTTACGACGGCCCCGGAATTCGGACCTGCGTTTATTTCAAAGGTTGCCCTCTCCGATGTCATTGGTGCCATAATCCGGAATCGCAAAATCTAAAACCCCAGATGGCATACTGGGAAGAAAGATGCCAGAAGTGCGGGCTTTGCGTCCAGGTCTGCCCCAATTTAGCGCTTCAGCTCAAGAATGAAAAGGTCGTGCGAGATTATAATTTATGCACGGTATGTGCAAAATGCGCGAATACCTGTCCCAATCAAGCAATGGAAAAAATTGGCCTTGAGATGACCCCACGGGAAATAACTGAGCAAGTAATGCGAGATAAAATTTTTTATGAAAATTCCGGGGGAGGCGTGACCATCACCGGTGGGGAGCCGACATTTCAAAAGGAATTTCTATTCGAAGCTCTCCGGGAGCTTAAGATTATAGGAATTCATACCGTAATTGAGACCTGTGGTTATTTTTCTCAAGGATTGATTGCACCACTTTTAGAGAATGTTGACCTTTTCCTGTATGATCTCAAGCACATTGATCCGGAGCTGCACCAGAAAGACACCGGGGTAGAGAACGAGTTGGTTTTGAAAAATTTTGCCGAAATCATCGAAAGAGCCGGAAAGGATCGGATCATTCCAAGAATTCCATTGATTCCAGGATTTAATACTGATCCAGGATCAATTGCCGGGATAATTTCTTGTCTGGAGGAGGTTAGCTACCGGGGACCAGTTCATCTTTTGCCCTATCACGGTTGGGCAAAAGGCAAATATCAGAGAATTGGCCGGGCTGTTTCTTATCGAGAGTTAGGCAAGATCTCCCGGGGAGAGCTGGAAAAGATTGTTCAGGCTTTTTCTGAAAGAGGTTTAAATCCCATCTGCTATGGATAAAGGGGAGGCTCTTCAGGAGCCTTTAGAAAACCTGAGTTAAATTTTTAGAGAAGGGGTTACATATTCTATTCTATCCGTAATAGCTTTGAACACCCTGATGATGAAAACCCACCAGATAATAAGCCACAATGGTAGGCCCATAATAAATCCATTCTGATAAACATAAAGACCGCACCTGATGAGAACCATCTCGTAAACCGGGCCCAAAAAAAGGATAGTCAGCATAAGCTTGCGCTCATTGGTGGTAGGTGGCAAAAGGAGCAGTCGGACAACTAAAATACCGGCATAAAGCGCATCCGGAAGCCAGGGCTCGGAAGCGTAGCGATAAATGACGATTCTATATATTACGATCAACCCAATATCAAAACCAAGCGATAGATCCAGAAACCTTTTTGGTGATCCCTCAGGACCCAGAAACGGACCATAACGCATCAGTTTGCGAAAAAATACGAAGATCTCTCCCCAGAAAAGAAGCATCCACACCGGGATGGGGACAGGCAAAATAGTTGAGGGTGTGTAATAATACACTCCTTTCCACATAGACATAATGTCATTTCCTCCTCCCAGAATTACCCCCATTAAAAAGAAAATAACATCACCTTTTCGATTTAAGAGCAAGAAACGAAATATAATTATTAGTGCCATTGCAACTGACATAACTTTTGTATTCTGGGAGAGAAAATATATCACAAGCGTGGTAAATAGCAGCACCGCGGTTTCGCCGAGCAACTCTTGCCTGGTTGTCTTGTAGGCTCGTGACTCAGGTTTATCTATGA
>JAUWWP010000076.1 GCA_030616835.1 Deltaproteobacteria bacterium
GCGAGTTGGAAAATAACATCAGTGATAGAAAAGCAATCAGTAGGATTCCCAACAAATCGGCTTTGATTCTCATTCGCATTTTCTAAAAACATGAAAAGCAGAGGAAGCAAAATTTAGGGTTCTTCGAAAATATCAACTGCCTGGATAAAAGTCAAGGAGGAGGATATTCTGGACTTCCCTCGTTTTTTAGGCATAGAGAAATAACTGTGTGCCTGGAGGATCTTTAGGAGGATATTGGGGGCCAAGCCTATAAATAAAACTTAACCACTGAACGGATTAAGCTTAATATAAACAACCGAAGCTTACGACCTGTTTTGGAAGAAGAGAATTCATAAAGTTTTAAATGCGGATTTGATCCCAAATCTTAAATACTTTTTTACCTGTAGAAGCAGAAGCCCGGAAATTATTGACAGACTCTTTGAAATCGTGAATAATCAACAGTGTCCGGTATCCAAGGATATCCGAACTTATTCTAATATTAATTAGGGAATTAGAAATGGAGAAAAATATCATCGAGTCCCTCTGGAATCGCACTGAAGAGATCCCTGATGATCCTGCTTTAATCACTAAGGAGGGTGGTCACTGGCGGGAGATAAGTTTCCGGGAATTCGGAGAGATCGTTACCAGCTTAGCCTCAGCCCTACTGGCCTCTGGCCTCAAGAAAGGGGATAAGGTATCGATACTCTCGCAGACCAGGGTGGAATGGACGCTCAGTGACCTATCCATCCTGGCTATCGGGGCGATTACCGTGCCCATTTACCCAACCCTGTTGAAGGATGAGGTCTTCTATATCATGGAGAACTCAGATGCCCGGGCCATATTTGTCGAAGATGAGGCGCAATTGGCCAAGGTCGTGCAGGTGAGAGATAATCTTCCTCTGTTGAAAAAGGTGATTGTTTTCCGAGGGGAAGGGGCAAGTAATGGTGATTTCACTATGGGTTTTAAGGAGTTCCAGGAATTTGGGGAAAAAGAATCCTTCCGGTATAAGCAGCAGCTTCGGACTGAGGCCGGGGAGATAGTGGGCAACGATCTGGCAACTATTGTTTATACCTCAGGAACCACTGGAGTACCTAAAGGGGTGATGATCTCTCATGAGAATATTATCTTTAACATAAGGGCACTGGATAAGATCTTTATCTCCTCCAAGGGAGACCGAGCCCTCGCCTATCTCCCCCTTTCCCATGTATTTGAAAGATTCAATCAATTTGTCGCAATCTACCGCGGCAATCCTTATGCCTTTGCCGAAAGCCTGGAGAAGATGGCGGAGAACCTGGGGGAGATTAAACCCGCTTCCGTGGCCGGTGTCCCCCGGGTTTATGAAAAGATCTACCAGAGAATTAATGAGCAGGTAGAAAAAGGACCGGCATTGGCCCGATTAATCTTTACCTGGGCCTTAAGAGTGGGGAAAAGAATGATTCCCTATCAGGAGAAGGCTGAGAAGCTGCCCTTTTTTCTTAGTTGGCAATTCAGGTTGGCAAATCTCCTGGTATTTAAAAAAATAAAAGAGAGGCTGGGAGGTAAAGTGAAATATTGTATCTGTTCAGCAGCTCCGATCTCTAAGGAGATTCTGGAGTTTTTTCTTTCGCTCAATATCGGTATGTATGAGGGCTACGGGATGACCGAAACCACAGCTCCTACTTCTATGAACTATCCGGGAAGGAACCGGGCGGGGACAGTAGGACCGCCATTTCCGGCAGTGGAGTGCCGGATCGCAGAAGACGGCGAGATCCTGATCAGGGGAGGGAATGTATTTCTGGGATATTATAAAATGCCGGAGGAAACGGAAAAGACCCTGAAGGATGGATGGCTGCACACGGGGGACTTGGGGGAGATCGATGAAGACGGTTATTTAAGGATTACCGGAAGAAAGAAGGAACTGATAATTACCTCCGGGGCTAAACATGTTGCTCCCAATAAGCTGGAGAATCTTTTCGGCTCGAGTCCCTATATTAGTCAGATTGTCCCTTACGGCGATAAGCGGAAATACCTCACGGCAATTATCAGCATTAATGAAGAGGCAGTGAGTAACTATGCCCGGAAGAATGGAATTGAATTCAAAAGCTATGCCGATCTGGCCAGGCATCCAAAGATATACGATCTGATCAAGGGGATAGTGGAGGAGAAGAACCGGCTACTTGCCCCCTTCGAAACCATCAAGAAGTTCGTTATCCTCGATCATGATTTTTCCATTGAATCGGGGGAGTTAACCCCAACGCTTAAGGTGAAGAAACACGTGGTATATCAAAGGTATAAAGACCTTCTGGAGGGGATGTATGAAGAAGGATGATCGCGAGAGAAAAAAGCGGCTGGAGTCGCTGAAGGAACTGGTCAACTCTTCCCCCTATTACCGACATCTGGGGATGGAGGTAACCGAATGTTTTGAGGGTAGCTCCCGGATGCGGATGGAGGTTCGCCGGGAACACACCAACATCTACGGAACCGTTCACGGGGGAGTAATCTGTTCGCTGGCAGATTCAACCTGCGGCTTGGCCCTGGGATCTTTGCTAATGGAGGGAGAGACCGCGGTTACCCTGGACCTACGCATTAATTTTTTTGTCCCTCTCCGGGAGGGCGAAGTCTCGGGGATCGGAAGGGTAATTCATAAAGGGGGAAAGACCGCGGTGGAGGAAGCGGAGATCCTGGATAAGGATGGTAAGCTCATTGCCAAGGCAGTAGCAACCCACTTCATCTTGAAGCCAGCGGAAAATCCCCGGTCGCAGTAGTTTCTAATTGCCTGCCTCCGGCCATCCTTCTCTCCGTAACCACGCGCCGGATATGGCTTGATAGTTCTCTAACCGCAAAAAAAATACGCCCGGAGCACATTTCTTCACCGGACGTATCTATCGGCCTTGCTAAATTCTGTTGACCTATAAGGAACTCTTCAACCCCGGGGCAGGCTTGAAACCTACTGTTTTGCTGGCCTTAATCCTGATCTCCGCCCCGGTCTGCGGATTCCTCCCGACCCTTGCTTTCCTGCTTCTCACCGTAAATGTACCAAAGCCCGGATAAGAAAATCTTCTGTCTTTCTTGATTGCTTTACCAATGATCTCAAAGCCTGCATCGAGCACCTCTCCCACCGCTTTCTTACTCAGGTCCAATCCTTTGGTGTCTGTTACCTTGTCAATCAGCTCTACCTTGGTCATCTTGCTCTACCCTCCTTTCACAAAGGTTAATGTTAAAAATGGTGGGCAATATCGGATTTGAACCGATGACTTCCACCGTGTGAAGGTGGCACTCTCCCGCTGAGTTAATCGCCCTACTTGAGTAATTGCAACCTATATCAATTTACCAAGGATTGCAAGAAGGAAATTATTTCTTTTCTCTTTTTCCTTTTTCCCTTTCCGCTTTCTTTCTCCCTCTGATTCTGCGCCTCATTTTCCGAGATTTCTCTTTAAAATTTCTACCCATCCTTAATTCCCCATTAGCACTATCCTATATTTTTATGAAAGTCAACACTTTTTTTAAGTTTCATCCCATTTTTCGATCTGGCAATTATCTGCAGCCCTCCTCGCTATCCCTTCTTTTTTGGCTTATTAATGGCTTGTTTTTCAGCATTCGCAGTCCCGATGGACATCGGGACGAAGTAGACCATCAGGCCCGATCCGCCTGAGGCGGATCGGGTTCAATAACTTGTCCTGAGCCGTGTCCTGCCTGTCCTGAGCCCCGATGGGCATCGGGGCTCAGGACAAGATTAACGTATTATTTTGGGTAAGTTATTATACAAAAATAATAGTAAAAGTCAAACACTTTGGAGCGAAAGTGGTTGCTCGATTAACTCCACCATCAACGCCAGCATTTACCCATACTCTCCTAAAGAATTCTGTTAATTTTCTGGTTTCCATTTTCCCGGCAATCTGATATGATCTTATTATGGTGGTTTTATCCTTTCTTTACAGCATTTTAACTCAATTATCCATTAATTGGGCAGGAAGCCGCTTTCTCTTTTGTCTATCCTTCAAATATTAATGGGATAGTCCCCGAAAGTTTACCCGGAATTAACATAGGATATTCTTTAGGAATGTAATAGAAGGTTATTATCTTAGCACAGTGAGTTATGGTACATAAAAAGTTCATTATTAAAAAGGAGGTCAGAAAATGAACAGGAAAAAATTTGGGGTCTTTTTAGTCCTGGTAGCCGGGCTTATGCTCTCTTATCCTTTGCCCGCATGGGCAACCGCCACCCTTATCCTGACACCCGATAAGAAGTTAACCCTCAGGATTACCTCGGGCAAGGGTATAATTGGAATGACTGAAAAAAAGGGGATAAGAACATTTCGTCTGGAAGAAAAGGGTTGGGCCACGGTGCAGATCCTCCCCGATGGCTCCACCCTGGTAAAAAGTATAAAAGGACCGGTTAAAGTTATCTATAAAGAAAATATCATCTTTATTCCCGCCCGCTCGCAAGCTTCTTTATCGCTCTTGCGCTCACTTAAGAGGTTGAAAGTTTCAGTCCCCAAGGGTACTGCCAAGCCCATCCTGGTTACCTCTCGTAATACCTCGATTGTCCTGGAGAATGGCCAGGGCGTCATTGTCAGCCACCCTGACATAGGCAAAGTATTTGTATCCGTTACCAAAGAGAGTATCAGACAGGTTAAAGTGACTATCTGCCGCACCCTCGCCCGTTTGCCGGCCCGGGGGGAGATCTCCGCGACCATGGGCGAGAACACACCTGGGGTACTGATAAGAGTGGAGTCCGGGATAGTAGATTTTATCAAGGATAATGGAGAAATGGTTGTGCTCAACTCAGGGCAGACCATTAACGATACCTGCACTCCGCCCCCAGCCGAGGTGCTTGCCGTGCCGCCGGAAGTAGTGATCAGCCCGAGTGCGCCATAAGCATAAAGGGATAATGAAGAGAAAAAGACTTCTATTCTTGCTTATTCCGGGGCTGGTCCTTCTGTTTGGCAGTTATTCCCCGGCGCTCTCCCAGGAAAATATCAGGCTTGGATTACTGGAGCTTCACCCCTTTATCAAAGCATCCGTAGTATTTACCGACAACATCCTCCAGACCAAGGAGGATAAAAAGAGCGCCGCTATCAGCACATTCACTCCCGGCCTTGGGATTCGCATTCCCACCACATGGCGTTTCATCCATCTGGAATATCATAACGATTTGTGCGTCATCTCTAATCTTAACCAGACCAGAATGAACCACTTTGTCTCCGCCAACCTGGATTTTGACTTCCCAAATGGGCTTCTCCTCAAGGCCGGCGAACGGTACCTCCAGAGTATTTACCCGGCCTCTACCGAGGAGACCGGGCTGGTAAAGCGCTCCCAGAACGATACGCTTTTCGAGCTGGGCTACAAGGTTACCGACCGCTGGGTAGTGAAGGGAGGGTACTATAACACTATTCACGACTATAAAGAGAGCGAGGCCGAGGACCGGATGATGCACAAAGGAGGGGGCACCTTCCTGCTGCGCGTTCTCTCCCGGACCTCCCTGATCGCTGAGATCCAGAGTGGAGCCACTGAGTATAAGAAATCCCCGGACCGCAACTCCACCTTCCAGAATGGCTCTTTCGGGGCCCAGGGACAGTTAACGCCAAAGACCAACATCATGCTCAAGCTGGGCTTTCAACACCGTAGTTACAAGCAGGCCGAAGAGTCCGATTTCAGTAAGTTTATCGCGAGCTTCTCCCTCCTGAACAAACTCTCCTACTATACGAGCCTCTCCATCACCGCTTCCCGAGAGGCGGTGGAGTCATTTTGGTTGTCCAATGCTTATTACACCTCCAACAAGGCGAGCCTGGGCATAAATCGCAAGTTCCTGCGAAAATTCTCGGCGGGCTTGAATTTCTCCTATGGGCTGAATAGATATTACCAGAAGGAGTATCTTTATGGAACGACCAAGCTCAGACGGGATGCAACCCTGGGGCTGGAACTTGACCTGCTTTGCGAGGTTCAACAGTGGCTTAAGCTAAGCGCTGGCTATAGCTATAGAAGCAGGTATTCTAACTTCCCCTTCGACTATTCTGAGAACCGGGTTTCGCTCACGGCTGCGGTTGTATTTTAAATGGATATATGATATAACTTTTAAATATGATTATAAAGATGAAAACCTCAATCGCCCTTGCCCTGGTTTCGATGATCCTGGGGTGCGGCCATTCATTTCAGCGTACCTACATAGCCCCCAATTATGCCCCCACGGCCATGAGGAAAATCGTAGTGGCTCCGTTCCAGAACCTCACAATGTATCCTCATGCCGGGATTATTACCTCCGATCTCATCGCCACTGAACTCATCCGGAGGGGGGGACTCATAGTTGTGAAAAGGAAAAAGCTCGAACGCTATCTTGCTACGAGAAAAATGAAAGGGGTGATCATAGACCGCTCCCTGGCTACCAAGATCGGGCGAGCATTGAAGGCCGATGGGGTTCTTTACGGCTCCGTCTCGGAATACTGGTATCAGGAGACAAAGGAGCGCTACCCCGATTGGGAGCCCGCCGTAGGGGTTAATGCCCGTTTGGTCAAGGTAAAGAGTGGAACGGTAGTGTGGGCCATGAGCACAAGCCACTCCGGCGGTGCTGCCTTTACCTATCTCTTCCACGATTCCAAGGAGGCCTTCCAGGATGTAGCCCGGGAAACAGTCAAGGAGATCTGCTCTTCACTGCTGGGCGATTAGGAACGATTTAAAAAGTAGCTCCGACACAGTCCGGCAGGCCCACTGCCCTAAGCGAGGTCAGGGAACCGGAGCATCACCTGATTTTATTTTTTGAATATGCCTCGATATTTTAAGTCAATTTTCATTAAAGGTATCACCCTTTTAATACCTTTACTTGTTATCTTGCCTCTTGTCTCCTGGAGTCAGGATTACCTTATTCAGGAGAGGGATATGCTCAAGATCCAGGTCTACGAGCACCCGGATTTGAGTGTAAGCGTGAGGGTAAGCGGAGAGGGGTTAATTACCTTCCCCCTGCTGGGACAGATAAAGGTTGTCGGGCTCACCGAGAAGCAGGTCGAAAGAGTCCTCACCAAACGGCTATCGGATGGCTATATCATAAATCCCCAGGCTACTGTTCTCGTTGAGGAATACAAGGATTATATCTATATCACCGGTGAGGTGCGCAGTCCCGGTGCATATCCCTATAACGAGGGGATGACCGTGATCAAGGCTATCATCCTGGCCGGGGGAATGACCAAAAGTGCCAATGCGAAGAAAATCAAGATTATGCGCAGTGAAGATGGAACAAACAATGCCAACAACGAGGAGGCAAAGAATAATCCCAAAGGAGACAATAGGAAAAATCCAGAGCAGAATCAGAAAAAGCTCAAGACTATAAAAGCCAGGATGGAAGACCAGGTCAGACCAGACGATATCATAGTCGTGCCGGAGAGGTGGTTTTAAACTGTAAGCCCCCCGTTAGAAGATTACCCCGTAAGCGACCAGAGGTCTTACGGGGCTTACCCCGGGCTTTCTAACGGGGTAAGGGAGAACATTTGTGGAACAGCAGAGCAAAGAAGTTCATCTCCGAGATCATTTAAGTGTGATCCTCAAGCACCGCTGGACAGCGCTCACATTGTTCGCCGTTGTGGTGGCATTTGTTACTATCAAGATGCTCACCGCTACTCCCTTATACCGCGCCACCTGCCAGATACTGATCGAAAGGAAAACCCCCAATATAATCTCCTTCCAGGATGTGTTCATGTTGGATTCCAGCGTCGATTATTATCAGACGCAATATAGGCTCCTGCGGACCCCCAGCCTGGTCCTCAGGGTTATCAAAAACCTGCATCTGGAAAATAATCCCTCGTTTTACCCCCTACCCGCACAGGCAAGCGAGGGCCAAGGCTCAGCCGCCTTTGCCAACAACCTAAGCCCGCAGCAAAGGCAATCCGCCCTGATTGGTACCTTTCTGGGAGGCCTGAAGGTGGCACCCATCAAAGATACATTCTTGGTGAATATAAGCTTTGAATCCTCTCACCCCAAGCTGGCAGCGCAGATCGCCAATGGCCTTGCCGAGGCCTATATCGAGCAAAGCCTTGAGCTAAAAACCGGGGTTTCCCAGGATGCTATCAAGTTTCTCACGAAAAAGATCAATGAGCTGAGGAAGAAGGTTGAGGAATCCGAGTCAGCCCTTGAGCGATATAAGGAGGAGAAGGAGATAATCACGGTGGACGAAAGGGAGATGATCACCCCTCAGAGGCTTGCCGCGCTCAACAGCCAACTCCTCAACGCTCAGCTAAGAAGGGTCGAGCTCGAAACCTTATATGACCAGATAAAAAAGCTCTCGGAACAGCCTGAGATGGTGGAATCCACCCCCCAGATCTTAAATTCAGTCTTTATTCAGTCATTGAAGGGCGATAAGATAGCACTGGAGAAGGAATATTCGAAAATCCACCGCAAATATGGTCCAAAGCATCCGGCGATAATCCGCCTCTCCTCCCAGATCGCTACCATCAAGGACAAGATCGATTTGGAGGTAAAGAAGATTGTCAATTCAATCAAGGTACAGTACGAGCTTTCCAAGGCCAGGGAGAGGGTGCTGAAAAGGCAGTTTGAGGACATGAAGCGCCAGGCCCTTGAGCTGAGTAAGAAGGGGATTAAATATGCTACCCTGAAAAGGCTGGCAGACTCAAATCGGGAGGTATATCGGGCCCTCCTGAAAAGGCTCCGGGAGACAGATGTCACCGAGGACATAGAAACACTAACTATCCGCATAGTTGACCGGGCAGAAGCCCCCCGCTCCCCGGTCAGGCCCGAGAAGAGGAAAAACATCATGTTCTCCATCATCGTGGGTCTCACCATGGGGATCTGCCTTGCATTCATCCTTGAGTATATGGATAATACGATTAAAACCCAGGAGGACATCGAACAGCGTATCCAGCTTCCCTTCCTGGGCACCATTCCCACCATCCGCTTTAGCGCCCAGGATAGTGAGGAAGATGGCAATCCCCTCCCCTCGGAGAATAAGGACCTTATTACCTCCACCCATCCCCGCTCTACTTCCTCAGAGGCATATCGCTCTGTGCGCACCAGGGCCCTGCTTTCTACCCCGGATACCCCCCCCGGGAAGATTTTGATCGCAAGTGCCGCCCCCTATGAAGGGAAGACCATCACCGCTGCCAACCTGGCCATTACCATGGCCCAGGCCGGGGGGAAAACTCTACTTATGGATTCTGACCTTAGAAAGCCACGTATTCACCAGATCTTCTCCGTGGATAACACCGCGGGGCTGAGTAATATAGTTGCCACCGGCCAGGACCCCTGGTCCCTTATCAAGAAAACCGATATTCCCAACCTCTATGTCCTCACCTCTGGCCCTATCCCCCCTAACCCGGCCGAGCTATTGGGATCCAGCAGGATGCATGAGCTGATGAAGATTTTTGCAGCTGATTTCGAGCGGGTTATCCTGGATTCCCCCCCACTTATCGTTGTCACTGATGCCTCTATCCTTTCCACTATGTGCGATGGGGTAATCCTGGTGGTCCAGGCGAACCGGACCCCCCTGGATGTCATCCAGAGGGGAAA
>JAUWWP010000166.1 GCA_030616835.1 Deltaproteobacteria bacterium
ATGAAGATCAGCTTTAATTGGCTTAAACAGTACGTAAATATTGATTTACCCCCGCAGGAGCTGGAGGAACGACTCACGATGGTCGGACTGGAGGTGGAGGAGCTATTTCACCTGGGAAAGGGAGAGAATGGGGATTGGATCTTTGATTTGAGCGTGGCTCCCAACCGCCCGGACTGCCTGAGCCATATCGGGATTGCCCGGGAGGTAGCTGCCTTCACTGGAAGAAAGCCCAGACTTCCTCTCACCAGGATAAGGTCTGAGGACAAAGTATCCATCAATGAGCTCGCCTCGGTGGTTATAAAGGCACCGGCTCTCTGTCCTCGCTATGGGGCCAGAGTGGTCATAGATGTGGTGGTTCGGCAGTCTCCCCAATGGTTAAGGCAAAGGCTGGAGGCAGTAGGAATCCGCTCAATTAACAATGTAGTTGATGTTACCAACTATGTAATGATGGAGTGTGGTCAACCGCTGCATGCCTTTGATTTAGATCTGCTGGAGGGGGAAAAGATTGTTGTGAGAGAGGCATTGCCTGAGGAAGGAATTACTACCCTGGACGGGGTTAAAAGGATTTTAGCTGAAAGCTCCTTAGTTATTTGTGATGCCTCCAGACCGGTTGCCTTGGCCGGGATAATGGGGGGCTCAGATACCGAGGTTTGCGAAAAAACCAGAAGAGTGCTTCTGGAGGGTGCCTGTTTTGATCCAGCTAATATCAGGAAGACCTCCAGGAAAATGGAACTGCGTACCGAGGCCTCCTATCGGTTTGAAAGAGGGATGGATCCAGAAGGAGCCCCCCCTGCCTTAGCCCGGGCGGCTCAATTGATTGCCGAGACGACCGGGGGAAGGGTAGCAAAAGGAATTATCGATAATTATCCTTTGCCGATAGTCCGTAGCAAGATAGATTTACGGGTGGAAAGGGTAGAGGAAATCCTGGGAGTAAAGTTTTCTAAAAAGGAGGTCAAAAAGTATCTAAGATCGCTTCAAATAAGGACTGAAGCGGAGGGGAAGGGGAGACTCACAGTACTACCCCCGAGTTTCAGGGTGGATCTTTGTGGGGAGACCGATCTCATTGAGGAGGTGGCCCGCTTAGCAGGATACAATAATATCCCATTAAAGATGCCGGATACCCCTCTGGCCTTCTCCAGGCTATCCCGGGGGCAGGTTCTGGAGAAAAGGGCTAAACAGATCCTTTTGCAGAATAGCTTTCTGGAGGTGATTAACTATAGTTTTACTTCACCCCGCCTCCTGGAGCTTCTCCACCTAACTCCGGGGGATCGAAGAAGGAATCTATTAAAATTACTCAACCCTCTCTCTGAGCAACAGTCTTCCCTGCGGACAACTCTGATCCCTGGTCTTTTGCAAACAATGAGATATAACCTTTACCATAAGAATCTGAACCTAAAGATCTTCGAGTTAGGAAAGATCTTTATTGATCAGGGTAAAGAAGAGTTGCCCCAGGAAGTAAAGATGCTAACAGCTCTCATCAGTGGCCCCCGGGAAGAGGAGGGCTGGGCTCAGGTCAAGCAGGAAGTTGACTTTTATGACCTTAAAGGCTCCCTGGAGAATCTCCTGGAAGGATTAGGGGTGGATGGGTTTGGCTTTTGCCCGAAGGCCGATCTCCCTTACTTTCAGCCAGGAAGGTCGGCCGCGATCCTGGCAGGGAAAGAGGAGATTGGTGAGCTGGGCGAGATCCATCCTGATCTGATTGAGGAGTTCGATCTTAAAAAAAGGGCATTTCTCTTCGAGCTCAATTTCGATAAGTTGAGCAAATTTAGCTTAGCAAAGAGGCGGTTTTCTGCTCTGGCCAGATTTCCCGGTATCCAGAGGGACCTGTGCATTATTGTTGACGAAAAGATACCGGCTCAGGAGATCTACCAGGTAATTGCCAGTATCGAAGATGATCTGGTAAAAGAGATCAAAATATTCGACCTTTATCAAGGCGACAATATTCCCCCGGGGAAAAAGAGCCTAACATATCGCATTAAATATCAAGCTCCGGATAGAACTCTGACCGATGAGGAGGTAAGCCGGATCCAAGAAAGGATCCTTTTCAATCTGATAAGCAAGTTACCGGCAGAGGTTCGGGATAAATAGAAGGAAAGGAGAAGGTATTATGACTAAGGCAGATATTGTTGAGGCTGTCTATAAAAATGTAGGGTTCTCCAAGAAGGAATCAACAGAGATTGTGGAGCTTGTTTTTGAAACAATGAGGCAGGCACTGGAGAAGGGAGCTAAGGTTAAGATCTCTGGCTTCGGCAACTTCACAGTAAGAAAGAAGAAAACACGTATGGGTAGGAATCCTCAAACCGGGGAAGAGATAAAAATCTCTGCTCGCAAGGTCATGACGTTTAAACCGTCTCAGGTCTTGAAGAACTCGGTAAACCGGGCTAAGAAATAAGGCTCTTCACGGAATATAGTAGGTAGCTTGTCCTGAGCCTGTCGAAGGAATAGAATCCACCAACAGGATTTAATGTCAAATGAAATCCCAAACCCAAATGATTGAATATAAATAATTCCAAATGAAGAACCAAATGAATTAAAATTTGTTAAAGGTTTATTTCTATTCTGACTTCTGTCATCTGTCTTCTAAGTCATTCTTGGCATTTAGTAATTTGACATTGATTTGGCATTTGGATTTTGGCATTTGGATTTTTTTATATATTGGATTTAATCCCGCGTTCACGCAAGACAATCCGTAATGAGCCAGAGATGAATAGCTCCATTCCTAAAAAGTTATACTTTAGAATAGGTGAGGTTAGCAAGATATGCGGGGTCAGACCCTATATTCTACGATATTGGCAATCCCAGTTTTCTGAGATTAATCCCAGCAAGACTAGATCCCAGCATCGACTTTACCGCAGGAAAGATGTTGAGCTAATTCTTGAGATTAAGAAATTGCTCTACGAGGAGAAATACACCATTACCGGTGCAAAAAAAAGGCTTAAGGGGTTAACCGATAATGATCGGGTATCTTCTAAGCCACCCTTGAAAGAAGAGAAGTATTCTAAAGTGCTGCTTATGATCAAAAAAGATTTGGAGGAAATCGAGAAGCTATTGAAATGAACTTAAAAATTTGTTATTATTTTATATATCCCCGCCAGGCACTTAGAGGTCTCGGGGCGTGGCGCAGTCTGGTAGCGCACTGGCATGGGGGGCCAGTGGTCGGCCGTTCAAATCGGCTCGCCCCGACCATTAGAAAAGAAACTCTCGCCATTTTCAGGCGTCAAAAGCTTCTTCATTTCCAGATAGTTAGAACTGAGCAAAATTGACGCAGTTGACAAGGAACGAAACAAATAGACTCACAATCAAGGTCCAGTAGGAACCAGTTCGAACTGCCAACGGAAAAATCCAAATTCCGGAAGGGGGTGAATAAGGATGCGATCTTTTACTATCGGAGTTGCTCTTGTCTATCTGGTGCTTGGGTCGTCAGTTTCTTCGTGCACTTCCGTAGTTTCTCCTGGACCACCGCACCATGTGCATCGCGTTGGACCTCCTCCGCATGCAAAGGCTCATGGATACCGGCAGCATCACACCTACCGATACTATCCTAGCAGCTACGTGTATTTCGATTCTACCCGGAAGATATATTTTTACATGGAGAGTGGAGCTTGGAGGACGGGTGCTTCTTTGCCCTCGTCTATCCGAATTGACTTAAACGAGGCTGTTTCTATCGAAATGGATACTGATAAGCCCTACGTGCATTTTGGCGCACACAAGAAAAAGTACCCCCCGGGCCAGGCCAAGAAGGGTGCAGGCAAGGGCAAAGGAAAAGGCCACGGTAAGGGTAAGCGGAAATGATCTGATATGATCATTTTAGTTAGCAATGACGATGGAATTAATTCTCCGGGTATAAATGTCTTAGCAGAGACACTGAAAAACTTTGGGGAGGTCTGGATTGTTGCCCCTGATCGGGATAGAACCGCCGTCAGTCATTCTCTTACCTTGCATCGTCCTCTCCGGGTAGAGGAGATTAGATCCAACTATTTCTCCGTGGATGGAACCCCTTCCGATTGCATCTATATTGGCACCAACCGAATCCTAAAGAGACCACCGGATCTGGTGGTATGTGGTATTAACCGGGGCGGTAATCTGGGCGATGATATAAATTACTCGGGAACAGTATCAGCAGCTATGGAAGGGGCATTGCTCGGAATTCCCTCCTTTGCCATTTCGCTCGCATCCCCAAATAATTTCACCTTCCAGCCCTCAGCAAAGATTGCCTATCGGTTAGCAGAAAGAATAATCGAAAAGGGGCTACCACCAAATACCTTTCTCAATGTTAATGTTCCCGGGGTCTTAGAAAACAAACTTCGGGGCTACCGGATTACCCGGCAGGGGAAAAAAAATTATAGCAACATAGTTGTGGAAAAAACTGACCCCCGGGGCAGGAAGTACTACTGGATTGGTGGGGAAGAGCGGGGATTCGAAGAGATCGAAGCTTCTGATGTCCTGGCGGTTCTTAATAACTATGTTTCCGTAACTCCTCTCCTTTTAGATCTAACCAATTATTCCTGCCTCGATGAGCTACGAAAGTGGAAATTATAAAGCCAACCCTTAGAATTGAATTTCTTGGGCTAAACAGATTCGGGTGGTGACCCTTTAGTGGTTGGCAAAACTCTGCAATATACTTGTCCTGAGCCTGTCGAAGGATAGGTTGGGAGGATAATGGGTTGCGGTTGCGCTGCTGGTATCGGGAACCGTAAAACGGTTGACGGAAAACGAAACGAGCCCCGTAGAAATAAATTGCTATATGTGATTGTCTCGATAAATATCGAGAATTTTACGGGGCGAGCAGCGCAACCGAATAACGCCTGCCCGTAAAACAGGGACACTGTCCAGATTCACAATGCTTAATTAAATACCATTGCTGCTGAATTTATCAAAATACGGATAGACGGTGGATTTCGATAAGGCAAGAGCAAGAATGGTAGAAACTCAGCTCCGGGCTCGGGGTATTCGGGATAAGCGAGTCCTGGAGACAATGAGATATGTCCCCCGCCACCTTTTCCTGGAAGAATCGCTTCACAGTCAAGCTTACGAAGATCACGCCCTGCCTATCGCGGAGAAGCAGACTATCTCCCAGCCATATATAGTTGCTCTAATGACCGAGGCCTTGGAGTTAAAAGGCACAGAAAAGGTGCTGGAGATTGGCACTGGATCTGGCTACCAGGCAGCAATACTGGCAGAATTAGCCGAGCGGGTTCTTTCCATTGAGAGGATTGAGTCTCTGGCAAATGAGGCAAGGAAGCTCCTTGAGAGGCTTGGTTACCGCAATATAACGATCAAGGTCTTTGACGGCACTTGCGGATGGAAGGAGGAAAGTCCGTTCGACGCCATAATAGTTACTGCTGGATCCCCCAGTGTTCCCCAACCGCTAATAGATCAGTTGAAGATAAAGGGAAGATTGGTAATCCCGGTGGGAGAAGTATATTCCCAGATGCTGCTCAAGATAACCAAGGAAGAGAAGGGAGGCCGTCAGGAGGATATGGGTGGCTGTCGCTTTGTTAAATTGCTGGGAGAATACGGATGGAAGGAATAATTTGGCAGGAGAGTAATGCTACGAAGATTATATGAGTGGGTTCTTCATTGGGCAGAGACACCCTATGGCTCCTGGGCACTGGTCATTTTAGCCTTCAGTGAATCCTCCTTTTTCCCCATCCCACCCGATGTTCTTTTGATCGCCTTAGCGGTCTCCATTCCTGCCAAATCGTTTCGTTATGCAGGTATTTGTTCGCTTAGTTCGGTTCTGGGAGGTATCCTGGGCTATATATTGGGATTTGAATTTATGGAGGTAGCCGGCAGACCAATCCTCGAGTTTTACGGCGTAACTGATAAATATGAATACATTAGGACTCTTTATAATCAGTATGATGTCTGGGCAGTTGGAATCGCTGGCTTTACTCCCATTCCTTATAAGGTCTTCACCATTGCTGCCGGGGCCTGTCAGATTAATTTTCCGATCTTTATTTTGGTCTCGCTGCTGAGTCGTTCAGCAAGGTTTTTTTTGGTGGGGGGACTGATCTACTTCTTTGGACCATCGATTAAGTCCTTTATCGATCGGTATCTTAATCTTATTTCCATCGCCTTCGTAATTTTATTGGTCCTGGGATTCATTGCCATTAAATGGTTATTTTGATTCCTAAAGGATCTGGCTGGAGTTTCCTCGAAAATTTGTGTTTTTATGGGATCCGCCTACGGCGGATTGAATTAATTGATTTGGGATTTGGTCATTCCAGTATATTGACAGAAAAAATGAAAAGGGATAGAGTTTTTTTATGAAATCTGTCCAAAAGACCCTCGCAATTAAGGCTGCCAGCTCTGTCGCCTTCAGCTTAG
>JAUWWP010000209.1 GCA_030616835.1 Deltaproteobacteria bacterium
GCTTGATAAAAAGAGGCAATCCCGGCTACATAAGAATCAGCTAAGGAAATACTATAATCTGCTTTAAAGTCAGAGGCAAAGAGGATTTCTTTCTCAGAAAGGCCAGCAAGCTCTACGGGAAATTCTTTAACGGTAGCGGTAACTTTCTTTGCCTCCCCTACTCCTTTACGCTGTTTAGTGATATGATAGACCTCCCCAAGACAACTTAGAGGAACGATTATCCCTATTGCTCCCTTTTGAGCCTTCTTAAGAAGATCTTCGACCACACCTGCTCCATCCTCATCGTCAAGGAAGGCAAAGAGGGCTGATGTATCTAAGACATATAACTTCACTTTTTTAACCATCTTTTGACCCTCTTTTCTTCAAACTTTTTATCTTTTCTTCTTTCTTCAAGAAGAATTCGGGTTGCTCTCTTTCCCATCTTAAGCATTCCTCTGGCTTCTTTAATAGGATTTACAGGTAAGGGGATGACACAGATACGATTATCGATCTCAGTAACCTCTACCTTCTCGGCTGGCTCGATCCCATATTTTTCTCGAAGCTCTTTGGGGATAACTACCTGCCCTTTGCTTGACACCAAAACAGTTCCCATCTTTAACCACCTCCATTTTAGTTAAACTTTTGCTATTATAATACAACCAAAACAAATTTATGTCAAGTGTTAGGGAAACTCCGGGGACACAAGGTAGGGAGATGGTGTAGTAAATATCATGCATGGCACGAGTAGTCGTTCCGAAAAGGCAATAGGGGACGAAAATACCACGTAATTAATAAATTGACTTTTGTGAATTAGAGGGCAGAAAGCGTTAAGGAGTGTTAGTTTTGTTTAAAAAAGAGAATGTGTTTTATTTCCCTGAATCTTCAAATAGTGGGAATTTAGGGACCACGTTGGTTATAAAAAACTTAGGAGAAAAATGACTCTGACCCCCTTTCCCTCTTTAGAACAGACCCATCTGGGGATTGTCTTGTTTGACCATAGCAATAATTTTATCAATCAACTTCTTGGCAGATTCTAAGGAGGACTTCGCTTCATGAGAAGTTATGTGATTCTTAGTTTCATAGATAAAGTCATGTCGTTTTCTTCTCATTCTATTAAATTTACCAATAAGACCGTGATATTCATCGCCAAGTGTTAATCTGGTAAATTCAACTATGGTTTTGTGAGAATTTTTTGCTGTCGGCAGATATCCCTTAGAGTACATAAGTGCCCTTCCAGCTCTAATCATTGAATGATAAGCATTTGTAATTCATCCTCATCTCCAATGATCATAACTTTTTTGTCTCTCAATATCCCCAGAATAAAGGGCTCTTTTCCTTCAACCTCTTTTTTGAATTCTTTTAAGGTATAAGATTTATAATTTATCTCTCGCTGCAATTTTCCTTCTAACCTGTCCAATTCCTTAATTAACCTATCCTCTTCTGGATTACCAATAATTGCAAGATCAATATCGGAAAGATAACTCTCCTTTGCTTTAGCATAAGAGCCGTAGATGAAAGCAAATTGTATATTACCAATTTTTTCCAATACCTCTTTTAAACTACCGCTAACACCTACTGTCTTAAACACTATGCTTTTTAACTCTTTATAAAGAGGGTATTTTTTATTCACTCTAAAGTATCGGGCGTTAGCCCTGTATTCACTTATTAGGATTCCCTCTGAAACCATATTGTTAAGAGTACGTTGAAATATGCCCGGTTTTTTCCCTAAAATCCTTCCAATCTCCTGCATATAAAAAGAGCGATCAGGATTGGTAAGAAACAGTTTTAATAATTCTGCACTATTTTTTGTCAGTAGCTTCATCTTGGCAGCCCCAATATTCCTTATGCATACAATTGTATGCATTTAGTATAAATTGTCAAGCTCTTAGCATTTAACTCTCAATCTTGCTTTAGCAGGGCTCAGGATAAGTGATTCCTACCAGAACCCGGCTCAAAAACATCAGGGAGAAATATCTTGCCCCTCCGGCAAGGCGGGATAATTCCTGAGATACCGGATAAAAATCCCGGTGCCGATAAATCCCATAACACAGCCAAAATAGAAAATATAGCTCAGGCCGAGAAAGTCGAAGATCAAGCCCCCGATTAACATCCCCATCAACTGTCCCAGGTCCATTGACATATTAAATAGAGCCATAATTGAGCCCATCCCATAAGACTTCCCTTCCCCTACCATTATGGCAGCGGCTGCTGGTATCGCGATCGCCCCGGAGACCCCCATCACGGAGCCAACTACAATGAGCTCCCCAAAACTATGAGTAAAGGGTATCCACAGCAGGCATAAAGAGCCCATTATACTCCCCAGAACTACCAGATTTTTTCGGTTTAGCCTATCGGCAAGGACGCCGAATGGCGATTGCAGGAAAGCAATTAACAAGACTAAAATGGAGATAACAATACCTATTTGAAAGCCGCTCAATTTAAGAATGTCAGAGGCATAGAGGGGAAGGAAGCAGATAATCGAGCCCCTTCCCAGGGCATTGACCAACCGGAATATTAAAAGCCCCTTAAGCACCCTGCTCTTAAACATTAGCCGAAAAGATACCCCTTTAAACCTCCTTTCCCGCGTTTTAATCTCAGGAAGGAACATCAGGACAAGGATTAGAGCCACTAAGGCTAATCCTCCCATGGTAAAAAAGGCGCTGCTCATACTAAAATAATCCTTCAAAAACCCTCCCATAAGGGGGCCGAACCCGAACCCCGCAAACAGAGCGACATTGAAGGTTCCCATGGATGCCCCTTCCTTTCCCCGGGGAGCAATATCCCCAATGTAAGCCACGGCAATCGGAAGGACCAGGGCCGCTGCCAGACCGTGTAACATTCGGACCAGGGCCAGCTCCCCCACCCCTTCGGCCCAGACATAACCCAGGGAAATTAAGGCATAGGAAAACAGCCCCACAGTAATGAAGGGCTTTCTCCCCTTTTTATCAGAAAGCCTCCCCACAAAGGGCATAAATATCAGCCGGGACAGTAAAAACCCGGAGAAGATGATCCCGATCCAGATGCCGGTAGCTCCCATCTCCTCAGCATAGACCGGCAGGAGGGGAACAATAATTCCCACACCGATCATAGCGATGAAGATGGAGATAAACAGTACCAGAAACACCCTTTTATTCATTATTTTTAACTCATCTCGGGTTATTATGGGTAATCAAATAAATCCAAATTTCAAAATCCAAATGCCAACCCTTCGACAAGCTCAGGACAAGAAGATTTTTTTATTTATTTGTCATTTGAACTTTGGGTTTCATTTGAACTTTGAGCTTTGTCATTTGGACTTTGTTTCTTATCTCTTATCCACCCAATACATAATAGAGCAAAAAAATACATCAATGCGGCTGAAAGTAGTACCAATTTAAATCCAGCTATCAGGGCAACCATCACCGCCAGGATCGAACTCAGCACCGAGGAGCAGCCATTGATGCACCAGGCCCAGGGGATAATCTCTCTGTCCAGTCGCTCAGCAATCCTGATCCCGGTAGGAAAGGGAACCCCCATCAATAAACCCAGGGGGAAAAGCAGCAACGCGGTTATGAATTGGCGGGAAAGAAGGGGCATACCCAAGGTGGCGTTAAAGAGCGCAGGCAGAATGAAGCTATATAGGATAACCATAGCAGATAGGGAAAATATTATCCTTATTAACCTTTTTCCGCTGTCCTTAATCCACTTCCCCGAAAGGTAGCTCCCCACTGCAGAAAAGATCAAGAGGGTAGAGAGCACCATTGAGATAGCATAAACCGGATGCCCTAAAAAGAGAATGAATTTCTGGATGAGCGAGATCTCAATGAACATAAATCCTAACCCAATGAAGAAGAAATAGGAAAGTAACACTACCCTTTTGCTCCTCTGAGCAATCGGGGAAGGAGTTGTTAACTCTCTTTTCCGATGAGAAAGGAGAACCGGGAGGAAGATCAAAATAAAGCTGGCAATCAGTGCCTGAAAGAAGACCAGCGGCACCAGGTATCCACCTTCGAAGAAGACCTGCCATTTCTCACCTACGCTTCGGTAAACCTCGGTGAGCTTGCTAAGCTTAAAGAAATGAGAGAAGAATGGCCGATCGTCGCTGACCGGGGTGATATCAAAGGGATAATCCTGAAAAAGGGCCTCTCTGCCCTCCCGGTCGATAAGCCGGGAGATAAGCTCATAGTAAATGGGCTTACTAAATCTATTATAAAGATTTGCCTCCCCGGGGCCAATCCCGGGATAATAAACAAGATCGAAGCGACGCTCCTGGCAGAAATCCTTAACCCGGGAGATATCCTCCCCGGAGACCTCCCCTCTTTTTAGCAATAGACTCATCACTCCCCAACTGCGGATTATCACCAGGCTGTCTCCTGGGGTCTTGTTTCCCATTTTATCGAGGGCGGAGATAATACTGGAAACCATTCTGAGCTCCCCCCGGGGCGGCGGTAAAATATAGGTAGAGATGGACAGAAAACCTCCTTCTTTTAGGTGAGTATAATAACTACCAATTGCTTCCTCGGTAAAGCGGTAGTCCTCATTCAATCCCTGAAGCCCGGTGGAGGAGGCCCCCAGAACATCGAAGAGGGAGATCTGAATCAGGTCATACTCCGTAGAGGCCTGAGAAAGATAACTTCGAGCCTCCCCTATCTTTACCTCCACTCCTTCTCTCTGGTAAAGATTGCCGGAAAATTGGCGATAGTCCACTGCCACTGTGTCCCTGATCAGGGGATTAAGCTCAATCCCCTCAATAGCTTTGGCCTGGTGATAGAGAGCAACTAAAATATCCAGTCCTCCCCGGGGCTCGATGACGAGAACCCTCCCCATTTTTCTTAAATAATAGGGCAGGGCCGAAGGTAGGTAGGAGGTAAATTCCAGGCCCTCTCTTTCTCCATTATAATAGGTAATTGCACTTAGCCCAGCCCCATCAATGGAGATGCCAATCTGCGGGGGAAGGGGCTTTAAGTATCTTAAGCTTAACCCCGGGGCAAAGCGAACCGCCGGGCTATCAATAATATCCACCCGGGAGAACGAGTTCCAACGGGTATCAATGAGTCGGGCTCCGGGATATCTTAGAGCCGAGGGCAGGGATTTATAAGGAGAGATCCGGATCTCTACCGGGGCGGGTCTAATCAATAAAATGAGGGCAAGGACGACCAGCCAGACAAGCTGCCCAGTCCTGAATAACCTCTGCTCCTTAGAGCTAAACGATAAGGCCGAGAGAACCCCCAGGGCCGAGGAAACCAGAACTACCCCTGATCCCCCCCCGCAGGGGGCAAAGAGCAGAAGCACCAGCCCACAGCCCAGCCCTGCTCCCACGAGATCGGAAAAGTAGAGGCGCCCAGCCTCCCGGGCAAAGCGGGTAAAAGCAGTAGCGATGGTCAACCCGGAGAAGAAAAAGGGCAGCGAGAGGGTGAGATAATACAAAAGCAGATAGGCCCATTGCTTTGAGTCCCAGGCAAACCTTGCCGGGTCAAAAGGGATCTGATTGGCAATCAGGTAGAAGACAAAAGA
>JAUWWP010000098.1 GCA_030616835.1 Deltaproteobacteria bacterium
AGCAAATATTCCCTCCTCTTTAGCCAGACATTTAGCACATATCTGTGCCTCTTCATTTGTAACTCTGACTACTTCATCAATAATATCCTTATTCAAAATATCTGGCACAAAGCCGGCACCGATTCCTTGAATCTTATGCGGACCGGGCTTTCCCCCGGAAATAACCGGTGAATCAGCCGGTTCAACAGCGATTGCCTTGAATTGTGGCTTTCTCTTTTTTATTACTTCGGCTACGCCAGTAATTGTCCCTCCAGTACCTACTCCGGAGACAAGAATATCTACTTTACCCTCTGTATCTCTCCAGATTT
The DNA here is from genome assembly GCA_030616835.1 of Deltaproteobacteria bacterium. GTDB lineage: Bacteria > Desulfobacterota. The sequence goes on from JAUWWP010000098.1 coordinate 309, forward strand.
CCTCAGCCGTAGTCCTACGATGGATTTCAGGATTAGCAGGATTTTTAAACTGTTGGGGCATGAATGCTTTACGATTCTTTTTCACAATTTCTTCTGCCTTCTTAATCGCACCTTTCATTCCTTCACTGCCCGGAGTTAAAACTATTTCGGCACCAAATGCATTAAGCATAGATCTTCGCTCAATACTCATTGTATCGGGCATTGTGAGAATCAATTTATATCCCTTAACTGCACAGACAAAGGCTAAAGCAATACCAGTATTTCCTGATGTGGGTTCAACAACTATAGAATCTTTTTTGAGGAGACCTTTCCTTTCTGCTTCCGCAATCATACTTACCCCAATACGGTCTTTTACACTTCCACAAGGATTAAAAAATTCAAGTTTTCCGACAATCCTTGCCTTCACATCTTTAGTTATCTTGTTCAATTCAACTAAAGGTGTATTCCCGATTAAGTCAGTTACATCATTAGCAATTTTAGCTCCGCCTGAGGCGGACTTCGTTTCACTTCGCATTTCTTACCTCCTATTAAATGTAATACATCCGAGCTTCTGACTTAGCCGACTTCTTCTTTTGCATTTCGACCATACTTTCCAAGGTTATTGAATCAAGGGTCTCTAACATTGATTTTTTTAGTCTTTTCCAGATATCACGAGTAATACAGATATCGACTCGATCACACAGTTTTGGGTCGTCAACGCATGACGACGGAGCAATCGACCCTTCTACGGCTTGAATCACCTGACTCAATCGAATTTCTCCTGGTGGCTTCGCCAGAGTAAAACCTCCATGTTTGCCCCGTGAGCTTCTTACTAAACCCGCAGATACTAAAGCAGTCATCATGCGTTCGAGATACCTCTCGGAAATCTCCTGCCTCCGGGCAATGTTTCGGAGCAATACCGGTCCTTTCTTGTAGTCGAGTGCTAATTCCAACATTGCCCTGGTCCCATAGCGTCCTTTGGTAGAAAGCTTCATTTCGTCATACCTCCATTAGTCCGTTTCTTAAAGATTACTATTATTACCGTTTTGGTGATATTATATTGTGCTAATAAAACCTTGTCAAGAGTTTTTTTAAAAAAATTTAAAAATTTTTATCCCTCGGGTAGAAATCAAGGAGAATAAGAAAAACTATAAAATATCAGATCGCGGCTGAGCTGCATCTTTCATAACGGAAGTGGATAGGCGGACCGGCTATCCAGTATAGTCCGCCTATGGCGGATTGAAGGATTTTCGGGGGAAGTCCAAATGCTCTTTTACTTGACGTAAGGATATATAGTTATATTATGAATGAATAGTCATTCAGTGTGATTTGGTAGGATAATGGATTATCCTTTGAAAATTACCTTACAGGCATTTGCCTCCGATTTAATAAAGGAGGCGGAACGCCTGAGCGGCATGGACCCTGCTTCCTGTATGCAGTGTGGGATGTGCACCGGGGGCTGTCCTCTGGCCTATGAGATGGATTACTCGCCCCGGCAGATCCTGAGGTTGCTCCAACTTGGTCTAATTAATGAGGCCTTAAATTCTCGAGCGATCTGGCTCTGCCTTACCTGTGAGACCTGCACTGCCCGCTGTCCCCGGGAGATTGACCTGGCCAAGGTTATGAGTTCCCTGCGAGAAATGGCGATTACCCAGAAGATTGAGCCGGCGGAAAAGGACATCCTGATCTTTCATCGGTCTTTTCTCGAACTTATTAAAAGAGGGGGGCGGCTCTTTGAGCTCGGCCTGGTCGGTCTATACAAGTTACGCTCCCGCCGCTTATTCCAGGATCTGTTTCTCGCCCCGGCCATGCTGAGGAGGGGAAAATTACAGTTCATTCCCCGCAAGATGAAGGGACAGGATAAAGTAGCCCGAATCTTTACAAAGATAGAAAAGCAATGAGCCATTGGGCGAATTGGGATTTGAACCACGAATTTCACGAATTAGACGAATTATTTCTCTTTTTGCTTATTTTTCATTGGTAACTGGTAAATGATAAGACTTGGTTACTTTCCCGGCTGCTCGCTGGAATCATCAGCCATTGAATTTGACTTATCCCTGCGAAAGGTAGCACCTCTGCTCGGGGTAGAGTTGGTGGAGCTTCCTGATTGGAATTGCTGCGGGGCATCTGCTGCCCATTCGATCAATCACTTATTATCACTGGCCCTGCCTGCCCGCAGCCTGGCGATTACCGAGGAAGAGAACCTGTTAGAGTTAATGGCCCCCTGTTCTGCCTGTTACTCCAATCTGGCCAAGGCTAATCGGGAGCTGACCGACTCCACCGAAGTTCGCCAGCAGATTAATCAATTAATCGAGATGGATTATCAGGGCAGGGTTAAGGTCTTAAGTATTCTGGAGCTTCTAAACTCGGTCGGGGTCGAAAAGGTAGCCTCGGTGGTTAAAAATAACTTAGCTGGCAGAAAGGTCGCCTGTTATTACGGCTGTCTGATGCTCCGTCCCCCCAAGGTAACTGGCTGCCCGGACTTTGAGCAGCCCCAGGGGATGGAAGAGATCGTCAGGGCCCTGGGCGGCGAGCCGGTCAACTGGGGTTTTAAAACCGAATGCTGTGGGGCCGGCTTCTCCATGAGTAAAACTGAGGTGGTCCTGAAGCTCTGCCACGATATCCTGAGCAATGCCCGGGCTAATGGGGCCGAGCTGATCGCACTGGCCTGTCCGATGTGTATGTCAAATCTGGACATGAGGCAGAATGCTATTCTGAAGAAATACGGGGAGAAGGAACCGCTGCCCACTGTCTATATAACCGAACTAATGGGCCTGGCCCTGGGGTTTTCCCCGAAGGAATTGGGTCTGAATCGGCATTACATCCCCGTTACTAAAATATAATAGCGAGATTCTGGGTCAAACCCTTTAGTGGTTGGTAAAACTTTGTAAGATACCTGTCCTGAGCCATGTCGAAGGATCGGTTGGGTCAAATGGTTGCGGTTACGCAGCTCGTCCTGAGCAAAGTCGAAGGGCTAGTATCGGGACTCGTAAAGCGGTTATGCCTACCGTCAGGCAGGGATGAAATCAAAAAGCCAAGAGTGTAAGAGGAAACACAACCCACTGACGAAAGACGAAACGAGTAGCGCAACCGAACAACCAATAACCAATACTTCGAGAGGCTCGGGACAAGTAAGAGTACTGTCAAACAAAGATATGAGGTGATTGATGGCAAGGATTGGGGTATTTGTCTGCTGGTGCGGGGTGAACATCTCCGGCACCGTGGATGTGGAGAGGGTGGCAGAAGAGGCCCAGGAAAAAATCCCCAATGTGGTCTATGCCACCGATTATAAATATGTGTGTTCTGATCCCGGCCAGTTGATGGTGGTCGAGGCAATTAAGGAACACCGGTTGACCGGTGTAGTGGTAGCTTCCTGCTCTCCCCGGATGCATGAGGTAACTTTTCGGAAGGCCTGCCTTACCGGTGGCTTAAATCCCTATTGCATGGAGATGGCTAACATTCGGGAGCAGGACTCCTGGGTTCATAAAGACCGGGAGGAGGCTACCACCAAGGCCCTGGAGCTGATCCGGATGAAGGTGGCCAAGGTGGCGAAGCTGGAGCCTCTTTTCCCCATCCGGGTTCCGGTTACTAAAAAGGCCCTGGTCATCGGTGGGGGTGTTGCCGGGATCCAGGCGGCCCTGGATATTGCCGATGCTAACCAGGAAGTAATCCTGGTGGAGAAGGAGCCTTCGATTGGCGGCCGGATGGCCCAACTGGATGAGACCTTTCCCACCCTGGATTGCTCCCAGTGTATCCTTACCCCGAAGATGGTCCAGGTAGTCCAGCACGAGAAGATCAAGCTATACTCCTACGCGGAGATCGAATCGGTGAGCGGCTATGTGGGTAATTTTGTGGTCAAGATCAAGAAGAAGCCCCGGGGGGTGGATACCGAGAAGTGCACCGGCTGCGGGGTATGTGTGGAGAAGTGTCCGGTAAAGAAGATCCCCAGTGAATTCAATGCCGGGATCGGCTTTCGCCGCGCCATCTATATCCCCTTTCCCCAGGCAGTGCCCAACTGGCCGGTTATCGATCAGGAAAACTGCACTTATTATAAGAAAAAGAAATGCGGGCTCTGCCAGAAGGAATGCGCCGCCGAGGCAGTGATCTTCGATACTGAGCCGGAATTTGTTGAAGAGGAGGTGGGGACAATTGTGGTAGCAACCGGATACGATCCCTGGGAACCGGTTGCCTACGGGGAATACGGTTACGGAATCTATCCCGATGTGATTACCTCCTTACAATTTGAAAGAATGACCAGTGCCTCCGGTCCTACCAGCGGTGTGCTTAAGCGCCCTTCCGATGGAGAGGTTCCGAAAGAGGTAGCTTTTATTCAGTGTGTGGGGTCCCGGGATAATGTTAAGGGTTACCCCTACTGCTCCAGGATTTGCTGCATGTATACGGCCAAGCACGCCATTATTGCCCGGCATAAGGCGAATGCGCAGAGCTATGTATTTTATATCGATGTGCGGGCCGGGGGCAAGGGCTATGAAGAGTTTATCCGCCGGGCCCAGGAAGAAGACGGGGCCCGCTATATCCGGGGCAAGGTCTCCCGGGTTTATCAAGACGGCAAGAAATTGATGGTTCGGGGGGAAGACACCCTGCTGGGGCGCCCGGTGGAGTTGAAAGTGGATATGGTGGTTTTAGCCTCCGCCATCAAGGCCAAACCTGATGCGGGAGAGCTGGCAAGGAAGCTGAATATCGCTTATGACCAGTATGAGTTCTACACCGAGGCCCACCCCAAACTGCGCCCGGTGGATACCAACAGCGCCGGCATTTTTCTGGCCGGGACCTGCCAGGCTCCCAAGGATATTCCTGATGCCGTTTCTCAGGCCAGTGCCGCCGCCAGCAAGGCCCTGGCAATACTATCGGCCCAGGAGCTGACCCGGGAACCTTTGATTGCTGAGGTTGATCCTTTAAAATGCGCTGCCTGCTTCTCCTGCCAGGAGGTCTGTACCTTTAACGCCATTGAAGAGGAAACCCTGCGCAGCGGGAAGAAGGTATCTAAAGTCAACCAGGGATTGTGCCTGGGCTGCGGGGCCTGTGTCTCCACCTGCCGCAATGGAGCACTGAGCCTGAAGGGATTTACCGATGACCAGATCTATGCTGAGGTAGCCGCGCTTTAGTGCTTTAAATCCCCCCTCCCCCCCCTTTATTAAAGGGGGGATAGGGGGGATTAATTAAAGGGTCACGACCGGAAATCGAAATGAGTGAAGGTTTTGAACCAACGATCATCGGGTTTGTCTGTAACTGGTGCACTTATGCCGGTGCGGACCTGGCCGGAACCTCCCGGATAGAGTACCCGGCCAATATTCGACTGATCCGTCTTCCCTGCTCGGGCCGGATCGACCCCCTGTTTATCTTCCGGGCCTTCCTCCAGGGAGCCGACGGGGTTTTGGTTTCCGGCTGCCATCCGGGGGACTGCCACTACACGACCGGAAATTACTTTGCCAAAAGAAGGCTGGCAATTACCAAGAGGCTTCTGGAATATATTGGCCTGGAGCCGGGACGGCTTCATCTGGAGTGGATCTCCGCTGCCGAGGGACGGAAGTTCGCCGATGTCTGCCAGGAATTCACCGCCAGGATAAAGGAGCTCGGCCCGCAGAGAAATCTTCACCAGAAGAGTGCCGATGAGTAGTAATTTCAAGGGAAGTCATTACTGATGGATGATATTGAGAAAAAAATAAAAGAGGAAGCAAGGAAACTATTGGCGGAAAAGAAGGTGGATATCTTTATTGGCTATGGGCCGGGCTATGACGAGACCCATCCAATGCCCGCTTTTATCGAAGCTGAAGATGAAGTGGATAAATTAATTTATAATGAGTATTGTGTCTTCAATCTCACCCGCTACCTGGTAGAAATGGATGAAGGCAAGAAAGTGGGTCTGGTGGTCAGGGGCTGCGACAGTCGCTCCTTAATCGTTCTTCTCCAGGAAAATAAGGTCCAAAGAGAGCAGTTAGTAATAGTTGGGGTTCCCTGCGAAGGGATTAAAGACCAGGATAGCCAGGAGATACTGAAGAAGTGCAAAGGATGCCGGTATCACCAGCCGCTTATCAGTGACATCTTGGTGGGTGCAGGGGAAGAGAAAGAACCCGAGGAAGACCCTTACCAGGAGGTAAAAGAGTTAGAGGAGAGGCCAGCAGAAGAGAGGTGGAATTATTGGTCGGGGGAACTCCGTAGATGTATCCGCTGCTATGCCTGCCGCAAGATCTGTCCCCTCTGTTACTGCGATCCCTGCTTTGTCGACCAAACTCAGCCCCAGTGGGTGGAAAAAAGTATCAAGCCCAGTGCCAACCTGGTCTTTCACCTGACCCGGGCCTTCCATCTGGCCGGGCGCTGTGTTGACTGCGGGGAATGTGAGCGCGCCTGCCCGATGGACATAAGTTTAAGAATGTTAAGTAAGAAGCTGGAGAAGGAGTGTGAGTCCCTGTTCAAGCAGGTTGCCGGGATTAACCTAAAAGAAAAGCCGCCTCTCATCACCCTCTCGAAGACCGATCCTGATGAGATATTGAGATAAATGACTAAATCCCAATGACCAAATCCCAATGAAAAGAGTAAATAATGCCCCTAAAAAAATTTCATTTAGATAAACTGCCGGCAGTCATTGACCGGATCAAGGCCGAGCGGGAGGTTTTTGCCCCGGTTAGAGGAAAGGAAGGGGTAGGTTTTCAGCCTATTTCCGACTCAAATCAGGTTACCCTGGACTTCGACAATACCTTACTTTCAGCTAAATCCACCTTCTTCCCGCCTGATGAGACATTGCTTAAGTTTCGAATGGGCAAGGGCGCAACCGAGGTAGAGTCCCGGGTGATACAGACCCCGGATCGCCTTCTCTGGGGGGTGCGCCCCTGTGACCTCAGGAGTTTCGAGCTGCTGGATAGGGTATTTAGCGAGGGAGAATTCAGGGATCCTCTATATCTCGAGCGGAGGGATAAAACAACCATTGTTGCTTATGCCTGTAACCAGGCTCTTCCTACCTGTTTTTGCCCATCTCTGGGAGGCTCTCCTACTGATCCCCAGGGAAGCGACGCTATCCTTTACCGGCTGGATTCCTTTATCATTATTAAATCAGTTACTGCTAAGGGGGATGAGCTGCTTGAACTGATCTCTCCGTTAGTGGAAGATGTTACTGCTGACGATGAAGCCTCAATCCCTCCCCGGGAGAAGAGGGCCGGGGAGTCAGTTACTAAAACCATTGATATTAACGGGGCCTCGGAGAGATTGCCGCAGATATTTGAAGCCGGGTACTGGAAAAAGGTAGCCTATCCCTGCCTGAACTGCGGTGCCTGCACTTATGTCTGTCCAACCTGTACTTGCTTTGACATTCAGGATGAATCCCTGCACGGGGAAGGATCAAGAAAAAAGATCTGGGACTCCTGCATGTTTACTGACTTTACCCTGATGGCCGGGGGCACCAATCCCCGTACCCGGAAGGAACAGCGACTGCGCCAGCGGGTCAGCGATAAATTCTCTTACCGGGTAAAGAACTTCGGGGTTACTGCCTGCGTGGGCTGTGGGCGGTGCATCCGGATCTGCCCGGTAAATATTGATATTACTGCCGTAGTTAAAGGGGCTCTGGAGGTTGCGGTCTGATGATTATGGAGAATCCTCTCGTCCCGGTCTCAGCCCGGGTCACTAAGATAATTGAGGAAACCCCGGATGTTAAGTCCTTCCAGGTAGAATTTCTGGAAAAGGAGATCGGGGAAAAGTTCGATTACCTGCCCGGCCAGTGCGCCCAGGTCTCGCTGATCGGAGTGGGTGAGTCCCATTTCGTTATTAATTCTACCCCTACCCGCAAAGG
>JAUWWP010000216.1 GCA_030616835.1 Deltaproteobacteria bacterium
GCGACCGGCCCCAACGGCGATTACTACTTGGGTCAGACTGCAGCCGGGCAGGGCTCCGACAGCCCTTGCGTGGATACCGGCAGTGACCTTGCAGTAAACCTTGGTCTAAACGATAAGACCACCTCCACTAATGGGGACTTAGATACCGGCACGGTGGATATGGGATACCATTATGAGCCATGAGTGGCAAGGAGTAGCCCTGATGAAGTAGTGAAAGACACACTTCACAGGGCAGGCAGGGGTTTGAACTATTGAACCCCATTAAGGACCAGAGATGGAATTTGAAGCGGTTATCGGGCTTGAGGTGCATGCCCAGCTTTTGACTGACTCCAAGATATTCTGCGGCTGCTCGACCAGGTTCGGGGCCGAGCCCAACCATAATACCTGCCCGGTGTGCCTGGGGATGCCGGGGGTCCTACCGGTATTGAATAAGAAGGTGACGGAGTTTGCTCTAAAGACTGCTCTGGCCACCGATTGTCAGATTGCTCCTTTTAGTATCTTCGCCCGTAAGAATTATTTTTACCCGGATCTTCCCAAAGGTTATCAGATCTCCCAGTACGAAAGGCCCCTGGCGGAAAAGGGCTGGGTAGAGATCGAGGTGGGGGGGAGGAAGAAAAGGATCAGGCTCACCCGGATCCACCTGGAAGAAGATGCGGGGAAACTTATCCATGAAGAAGGGGTTGAGGGCGCTTTCAGCTATGTTGATTTTAATCGAACCGGGGTTCCCCTTCTGGAGATTGTCAGTGAGCCGGATATCCGGAGCCCGGAGGAGGCCAGTGAGTATTTAAAGACTCTCCGGGATATTCTCCGCTATCTTGAAGTATGTGATGGGAATATGGAGCAGGGGAGCTTCCGCTGTGATGCCAATATCTCTGTTCGCCAGAGGGGACAGGAGGGGATGGGAGTAAAGGCCGAGGTCAAGAATATGAATTCTTTCCGGTTTGTCCAGAGGGCTCTCGAGTATGAGATTGCCCGGCAGAAGGAGATTCTGGAAGAAGGAGGAGAGATAATTCAGGAGACCCGGCTCTGGGAGGAAAACCGCGGGATTACCATCTCAATGCGGGGTAAAGAAGAGGCACATGATTACCGTTATTTTCCTGAGCCGGATCTGATTCCTCTGAAAATTGAGCCTTCCTGGATTGAACGGATAAAGGAGAGCCTGCCGGAGCTACCCGGGGAGAGGAAGGAGCGGTTTATCCGCGAGTATCAGCTTCCTCCCTACGATGCCGGGTTGATTACCGGGACCAAGACTCTGGCTGATTATTATGAGCAGTGTGTTAAGCTTTATTCCAAGACGAAGGTAGTGAGCAACTGGCTAATGGGTGAGGTTTTAGGGAGGCTAAAAAGCGAAGGGCGGGAGGTTGAGCAATGTCCGGTAACACCCGAGCTTCTGACCGGGATGCTGAAATTGATCGATAAAGGAACAATCAGCGGAAAGATGGGCAAGGAGGTCTTCAATCAGATCTGGGCGAGTGGGAGGAGCGCGGAGGAGATTGTTAAGGAGAAAGGCCTGCTCCAGCTTTCCGATGCGGCGGAAATTGACGAGATAGTAGATAAGGTTCTGGCCGATAGCCCGGCTGAGGTAGAGCAGTATCGAGCGGGTAAGGATAAGCTCCGGGGTTTCTTTGTCGGTCAGGTAATGAAGGCCTCTGAGGGAAAGGCTAATCCCCGAATGGTTAATGAGATTCTAAAGAAAAGGCTCGGGAGGTAAGAGGTGAGCGTGCTGCGTAAATTCTTAATTGCCCTATCTATTTTCTTATTCTTGGTCTTTCTCCTTGCCCTTATCCTTCCCCGGGTGATCGACCTTGATAAGTATAAACCTACCGTGATTGCAATGGTCGAAAAGAGGATTAACGGCAAGGTAAACCTAAGACATATTGAACTGACTGTTTTGGCTGGATTAGGGGCAAGGTTGCATGAGTTTGAGGTTTTAAATGCTGATCGATTTGGAGGCTCACCCTTTCTGAAGGTCAAGCGATTGGAGATAAAGATAAGGCTCCTTCCTCTGTTAGCAGGAAAGATCAGGACAAAGCTCATTCTTAAAGCCCCCCAGATCCTCCTTGAGAAAAATAAAGAGGGACTCTTCAGCTTTAAGGAACTGATCAGAGAACCAACATCTCAAGCCGAACCATCGCCGCCGAGCAAAGTCCCTTCCTGGATTGATAGATTCTCAATTTCCGCTCTGAGGATCAAAGATGGCGAGATTACTTATATAAACCGTAAAGCTCATTCTCCTGAGCAAGAGGCTTTAACCCTGGAGGATCTGCAGCTAAAGGTGGAGGCACTCTCGCTTAAGGAGCCGATACCATTTGAGCTTGTTCTGGGGGAGAGGTCATCCGCTTCAGGCGGACTCAGTCTTAAAGGGATAGTCCGGGTTGATCTGGCTCACAGCAGGATAGATTTTCTACCCACTTACCTTACCACTGGAGACCTGATCCTGGAGCTCGATGGGAAAATCGATGATTATAAAGCTAATCCCAGCCTGGAGCTGAGCATCTCCAGCAATCGTTTTACTCCGGCCCGGTTGCTCAGCCTTTACCCGCTAATCGTCGGAAAAATTCCTCCGGAACTGAGTCTCTCGGGGCTCAGCTCCTTAAAAGGGACCATTAGCGGAGGCCTTGATAATTTACTCATTAAAGGTAGGGTAAACTGCAATGAAAATACTATTAATTATGGAGATACCTTTCGGAAATCGGAGGACGTTCCTGCCGAACTGGCTCTTTCCCTACTGATGGGAAAGGAGTCACTAAGAATAAATGAATTGGAGCTCAACCTTAACACTCTTAAGCTTAAGGGCTCAGGAAGCGTGGATAATCTGCAAGATCCGAAGATCGATCTGAAGGCAACCACTAATCAAGCCGAGCTTAAGGACTGGGGGGAGATGTTTCCCTCTTTGGGGCTCTCCAGGCTCTCGGGGTGGCTGAGGCTTGAGGGTGCGGCCGAGGGGAAACTCAGAGATCTAAAAGGCCTTTCCTTTGGGGGAGAGCTTCTCCTGAATGAGGTTGGTGCCTCAGTTCCCTGGTTAGCTCAGGATGTTGAGGGCCTCAATGGAGAGCTTAGGTTTTCCTCGGATTCGGTAATCACCAGGGATCTATCATTTAAACTGGGGAACTCAGATATTAATCTTGATTTCGAACTGAGCAATTTCGAAAATCCCAAGGTTTCCTTCGACTTTAGCTCAAATCAGTTAGATCTGGACGAGCTTTTTCCAAAATCACCGGAAAAGAAGGCGAGGAGAAAGAAAGAAGGGATTCCTGAGGCCGAGAAAGGTGAGGATCTACTGGACAGGGTTACTGTCCAGGGTAAGATGAGGGTTGCGAGAGGTAAAGTAAAGGGACTGAGTTTCGAAAACCTTTTTCTCGCCCTCACCCTCAAGAAGAAGCTGCTGAATCTGTCCAATCTGTCATTTGATCTTTACGGAGGATCATGTCAGGGAGCCGGGAAATTAGACATGGGAACGGAGGAACCAACCTATATCTTCCAGTCCCAGCTAAAAGAGGTAAAGATTAATGAGCTACTTTCCCGATTCACATCTCTGGAGGGGCTATTTAGCGGTTCCCTTTCCGCTGAGCTCTCCCTCTCAGGAAAGGGCATTGGTTTTGAGAGCCTTAGCAGGAGTCTTTCGGGAGCAGGGAAAGTCAGATTGAACAGGGGAAGGATTTCCAGTCTGTCCTTAGAAAGAAGCCTTTCTGTCCTGTCCAAGCTGGAGGGATGGGAGAGTTCCTCCACCAGCACCAACTTTCAAGCTCTGGAGGGCCAGGTCAACATTAGTGAGGGAAGGGTCAATACCAGCGAGCTAAAGCTGAGCACTGCTGATCTGACCATAACTGCCAGTGGCTACTTTGATCGGAACCGCCAGGTAGATTACCAGGCTCAGGCAGTTCTCTCGCGGAGGCTATCCCAGAGCTGGGAGAGGGGTTCCGGAGGTGAGTTCTTCAAGGACGAAGGGGAGAGAATAGTCATTCCTTTCCGCCTTAAGGGGACCATTGATAGCCCCGGATTCAGCCTGGACCGGGAGGTGCTGGAGAAAGGACAAAAGGAGTGGGCCCTCAGGAAGACTGAAGCTGAATTAAATAAGGCCATAAATAAAGATCTCAATAGATAGCCGAGGGAGGCGGAAGGTTGTCCATCAAGACGATTGAATGGAGAGGGGATCGGGTAATAATGATCGACCAGAGGAGGCTTCCCCTGGAGGAAAGGTATATCGAATGTGATGATTACCTCTCGGTGGCCGAGGCGATAAAGGCGATGGTGATCCGGGGTGCTCCGGCCATTGGGGTGGCGGCAGCAATGGGTATTGCCCTGGGTGGACAACGGATTAAGAGCAGGAATTTCTCTGGTTTTTTTCAGCAACTGGAGGAGATTTGTGAGATTATGAAGCAGACCCGACCGACCGCAGTGAATCTGTTTTGGGCGATTGAGAGGATGAAGAGACTCTGCTGGAACAACCAAAAGGCTAACATTGACACCTTAAAAGAACTGTTGAGGAAGGAAGCACTCAAGATCTTCGAGGAGGATGAGCAGATTAATCGCCAGATCGGGATTAACGGCCGGGAGCTTATTAAAGATAGTGATACCATTTTAACTCACTGTAATGCCGGTGCCCTGGCTACTGCTGGTTACGGAACGGCACTGGGAGTTATCCGGGCTGCTTATGAACAAGGGAAGACGATTGAGGTTTATGCTGATGAGACCAGGCCCTTTCTCCAGGGGGCGAGACTCACCACCTGGGAGTTGATGAAGATAGGAATTCCGGTAACCCTGATCACCGATAGTATGGCTGCCTACTTTATGAAGAAGGGGAAGATCAACCTGGTGGTAGTCGGAGCAGATCGGATTGCCGGCAATGGTGACCTGGCTAATAAGATCGGAACCTACGGGGTAGCAGTATTGGCCCAGCATCATCGGCTTCCTTTCTATGTGGCGGCCCCGAGCTCTACGCTTGATCTTTCTTTGGTCTCTGGGGAGGAGATTCCCATAGAGGAGAGGGGAAGTGAAGAGGTTACCCAGCTTTTCGGCCAGCAGATAGCTCCTGACGGGGTAAGGGTAAGGAACCCTGCCTTCGATGTCACTCCTGGCCAGTATATAACAGCAATTATTACGGAGAAGGGGGTTGCCCGGCCGCCGTACAACAAGAGCCTACGGGAGCTACTGGGACGCAGGGAGTAGCAGGGAATAGCAGGGAGTAGCAGGGAATAGCAGGGAGTAGCAGGGAAGTGCCTTACAACAGGAGCCTCCGAGAATACTAGGACGGTAGCTGAAAAAGGCTTGAATAAGAAGACAGAAATTGGATATAATGCTGTAGGTCGTCCGCCTTTGTCCGCCTCC
>JAUWWP010000522.1 GCA_030616835.1 Deltaproteobacteria bacterium
CCAAGTTCCATTACAGATTTTAGATTGTAGATTCTGAAATCTGAAATCTACAATCTGCAATCTATCAGTAAACCCGGGCCTTTGGTTTGAACCGGGTGATAGTAACGGGTTTGTAATCGAAACGGATGCCTTCGTCAGTCTTAAATGCCAGTGTGTGCTTAAGCCAGTTGGTATCATCCCGCTCCCTGTAGTCAATCCGGGCATGGGCACCCCGGCTTTCCTGGCGGTTAAGCGCCCCGGCAACAATTAACTCGGCAAAATCCAACAAGTAGCCAAATTCAATAGCTTCAATAAGCTCGGTATTGAAGCATTTACTTCTGTCTTTAATCCCGACCTTCTGGTAACGCTTCTGGTACTCCTTCACTGATTCGAGAAGTAAGCTGAGATCCTTCTCATCCCGAAAAACACCACACTTCGCCATCATCTCTTCTTGAAACCCTGTTCGTAGATCGGCGACTTTCTCCTCGCCCTTGGCCCCCTGGAGCCATTCTAACTCCTTGAGAGTTGGTTCAGCAGCTTCCTCGGGCAGTTCGGCGAATGGCAGTCCTCCCTTAGCCTCCTGGGCAAGGGCCCGGCCTGCCCTCCTGCCGTAAAGGACTGCCTCCAACAGGGAGTTTGTTCCCAGGCGATTTGCTCCGTGCACGCTAACGCAGGCACATTCCCCCGCAGCGTAGAGTCCTTTTAGGATCTCACCTTTTCCATCGGCAAGGACATGACAATCCAGGTCTGTAGGGATCCCACCCATTGAGTAATGGGCTGTAGGCTGGATTGGAATCGGTGCCTTCGTTATATCAACCCCAACAAACTTCAAGACCACCTCAGCGATCTGGGGAAGCAGCTCCCTGATCTTATCCCCCCCGATATGACGGAGATCCAGGTGAACATATCCCTTCCCTCCGATACCTCTTCCCTCATCGATCTCCGTCTGGATCGCCCTGCTGATCACATCCCGGGGGGCAAGCTCCATCTTCTCGGGAGCATATCTCTCCATAAATCTCTCGCCCTTATCGTTAATAAGGTGTCCCCCTTCTCCTCTGGCACCTTCGGTAATCAGGATCCCGTGCGGGTAGAGACCAGTCGGATGGAACTGAACAAACTCCATATCCTCCAGGGGAATACCAACCCGGAGTACCAGGCCCAAACCGTCTCCGGTATTGGCAAGGGAATTTGAGGTAATACTGAAGGCCCGGCCGTAGCCACCGGTTCCTAAAAGCACTGCCTTAGCGTGGAAGATGTGAACCTCGCCGGTTGCCATATCCAGAGCAACAACACCCCGGCACACCCTATCCTTAACAATCAGGGAAAGGGCATAATACTCCGAGTAGAAGCGGACCTGATGTTTTACGCACTGCTCCCAGAGGGTATGAAGTAAGACATGTCCGGTTCGGTCGGCAGCATAGCAGGCCCTAAGCACCGGCCCTCCCCTGCCGAAGTCCTTTGTATGTCCCCCAAACTTCCGCTGGGCGACTCTGCCATCCTCAGTCCGGCTGAAGGGACAGCCCATATGCTCCATCCCCCTGACAACACTGGGGGCCTCCCGCACCATGATCTCAATAGCGTCCTGATCACCCAGGTAGTCACTTCCCTTGACGGTATCGAACATATGCCATTCCCAGTGATCTTCCTCTTCATTAGCCAGAGAAGCAGCGATACCACCCTGGGCCGCCCCGGAATGGGACCGGGTAGGGAAGAGCTTTGTGATCACCCCTACATCTCCTGCCTTCGCCGCCTCCAGCGCACCGCTGAGCGCGGCCAGACCGGCCCCGACTATAACTACATCGTGCCGGTGGATATTATGGAGTGGAATCCCCCGGGGCTCATGGAGTCGCTCTGCCTCCTCCTCATTTCGTAAACCTTCGGACTCGGGCATTTCCTCTTAAAATCTCCTTCCCTTCGGTAAAACCCAGGACAAGCTATATTCTCTCTATCCGGGACTTTGCTTCTTCAACCCAAACTCTCAATTTAGGCGGATCGGGTTCGATGGCCTACTTCGCCATAGTGGCTACGAAGGCTGAAAATCGAACCCCTACA
>JAUWWP010000282.1 GCA_030616835.1 Deltaproteobacteria bacterium
AAAGAAACTCCAGGATGGCCTTATCTCGCCTCCCAAGGACGGTTGACTGATCCGGGATTTCCAAAAGGGCGAAGATCTCATCAATTGAAAGAAAGGAAGGAAGGGGCTTTTCCTGCCGGGGAGTAGCTACTATCTCCGCCGGGTTTTGCTTGATGATACCCTCGCGCACTAAGAATCGAAAGAAGCTCCTTAGTGATGCTAACTTCCTGGCAATCGAGGATTTCTTGTTTTTTCGATAAAGCTCCTCCAGAAAGTATTTGATAACCATAGGGCCAATCTTCTCCGGCTGAAGTTCCTCCGTATTCAGGGAAGAACAGCGTTTGGAGTGCTTGATAAAATCAGAAAACTGATTAAGATCGCTCAGATAGTTCCTCAGAGTATGCTCCGAGGCATTCTTCTCGGTGATTAGATACTGGATAAACTTATCAATTGAATCCTTCATTATTATAATCTTACCACATCTTTTAAAAAAAGCAAACAGAACCTCTCCGGAGTATTTCCCGGTTTTTCCATTTTGTTTCACTTTGCCAAGTTAACCTAATATTGACAATGGAATCAAGGAGGAATATAAGTATATGAGATTTAATCTAATACAGGCAGTTATGGGGAGGACAAATGAACGCAATTGAAGGCAAATCTACCGGGAGGTTCTGGTCTCCCTCAGAAGGGCTTTCACCCCGGGTAAAGAGGCTTCGGGATGAATACTTCTCCTTCAGCGAGCGGGATTACTTCCGCAATGAAGTAATCCCCTTTACCTCCGGGAGCCCCTGGGATTTTGTGTGGTCACCTCTCAACTGGGGGGTAGCTCCGGAGATGTATCAGTTCTTTAATGCCTGTGAGGACAGCCTTCTGGCCTTAGCCCGGAAGGTTGAATTACCCGAAGGCTTCTGGAGTAAGCCCTTAATCGTAAGGAGGGCGATCTTTTTCCGGCAGGTGCTGAAAGGGTATCTTCCGGTAAAGATCCTTGAGGAGGAGCTTATTGTCGGCTCTTATTTCAATACCGCCCTTTCCCGAACCCTTACCAAAGGTGAGGCTAAAGGGCAAAAGAGGGAAAGGAAAAGATGGCTCAAGCAGGCTGAACATCTCAATTCTTATGGAATTGGTAACTGCGGGGCAATCCCCGGTCATCTGATTCCCAACTATCCCAAGGTGCTTAACCGGGGTTTTAAAGGAATAAAAGAAGAGTTGGAAAGACTTCAGGACGAGGCAAAAGAAAAGGAGAAAAGGGATTTCCTGCGGGCCCTGATCGTCTCCTGTGAGGCAGTTCCCCTTCTGGCCAGGCGCTATGCGGATGAGGCCCTACGCCTTATGAGTGATACCGATGACCCGGAAAGGAGAAAGGAACTGGAGCAGATCGCGAGGATCTGCCGCCGGGTGCCCTGGGAGCCGGCGGAAGACTTCTATCAAGCAGTCCAATCACTATGGTTTACTCATATGCTGGTAATGGCTGCTGAATCCTATCCCGGGCCGGGACTCTCCCACGGAAGATTCGATCAATATATGTATCCCTTTTACAAAAAGGCAATCGAACAGGGGCTGATGAGCCGGGAGAGGGCCAAGGAGATTCTCCAGTGCTTCTGGATCAAGCATAATTATGCCTATGACTATCAGGGAAGGATAGGCACTAACCAGGGGATAAATTCTGGCTTTGGCCAGTTGATAACTCTGAGCGGCTGCGGACCGAAAGGCGAGGATATGAGCAATGAGCTGACCTGGCTTATCCTGGAGGTAATCGAGGAGATGAATATGCTGGAGCCGAAGCCGAATATCCGGCTGCATCGCCGCAGCCCGGATGATCTGCTTTTAAGGGTCTGCGAGCTTATTGCCAGCTCCCAGGGCTCCCCGTTTCTGCTTAACTTTGATGAGGCGGCAATGAGGGGCCTGGAGTGGGAAGGTCTTCCCCGGGAGGAGCTGTGGGATTATGCCCCGGTGGGGTGCCTGGAAAATACCCTTCAGGGGAAGGACCGCTCGGGCACGGTTGATGTCAATCTGAATCTGGCCAAGCCGGTTGAGCTGGTCCTCAGCAATGGAAAGGATCTCAAGACCGGAAAGCGAATTGGGCCCCGGACCGGCAACCCGGCTAAGTTCACTACCTTTGATGAATTCTTCAGTGCCTACCAAAGACAGCTTACCTCAGCCATCAGGCTGCTGCTGAACTGTTCAAATAAGGCAGATGCCCTCCGAGCAACTTATGAGCCCACCCCTTATCTTTCGACCTTAGTGGAAGGATGTGCTGAGAGCGGAAGGGATGTTACTGCCGGCGGGCCAGTTCACAATTATATTACCGTAGAGGGAATGGCTCTGGCCACGGCCGCCGATTCCCTGGCCGCGGTTAAGAAGCTGATATTTGAGGATAAAAAGATAGAGATGGAAGAGCTAATCCAGTCAATTAAGGCCAATTTTGAGGGAAATGAGGCTCTCCGCCAGATGCTCATTAACAAGGCCCCGAAGTATGGAAATGACGATGATTATGTGGACCTGATTGCCCGGGAGATCTCTCGCTTCTGGACCGAGGAGGTATTTAAACATCGCTCTCCGGCTACCGGAAGAAGATACCGGGGCGGCTACCTTTCCTGGAATTACTGGATCGCTTATGCCCCGTCCACTGCGGCTACCCCTGACGGAAGAAAAAGGGGGAGCTATCTTTCCAATGGGCTCGGGGCAGTCAATGGAATGGAGAGGAAGGGCCCGACCGCGGCCGCCCGTTCAGTGGCTAAACTAAGTCTGGAGAGTGCCCCTAATGGAAATTCGCATACCATATCCTTAAACCCTTCGCTGGTAAGGGATGAGGAGCACCGGGAAAAGCTCAAGGCCTTTCTCCGGGGCTATGGAGAGGCCGGAGGCACTGCGATTCAGTTCAATATAATTGACGCTGATACCTTAAGAGAGGCCCAGAAGAATCCTGAGGAATATAAGAATCTACTTGTGCGGGTGACCGGGTATAATGCTTATTTCGTAATGATCGGAAAGGAGATCCAGGATGAGATAATTGCCCGGGAGACCCACGGCCTCTGAAAAAGATCTAATGCCAAATTACAAATCTCAAAGTTCAAACAAAATCCAAAGTCCAAATGACAAAGTATATGATTTAAAGAAGAAAAAGTCCTTTGGCATTCAGATTTTGATATTTGGATTTATAATTGTTTACCCACAGTAATCCAGGATGAGCCAGAAAATGGGGGGCAAAACTCGTCCTGTGCTGTGTCCTGAGGAACTCGAAGGGCTTGTCGAAGGAGAAGTGGGAAACAAAGAAGTTAAGGGAATCACCTTCAATGTCCAGTTGTTTAGCACCGAGGATGGTCCTGGCATTAGAAGCACGGTCTTCCTGAAAGGATGCCCGCTCCGGTGTATCTGGTGTCATAATCCCGAGGGAATAGAAAGGGATCCCCAGCTTTTATGGTATGCGGAGCGCTGTATCGGGGCACGGGAGTGCATTGAGGCCTGTCAGCAGGATGCCCTTACCTTGACCCCTCAGGGTATGGTAATCGATCGAGAAAGGTGTAACTGCTGCGGGAGGTGCGTGGAGGCCTGTCCGGCGGCGGCCCTGGATCTTATCGGGAAAAGCTGGGGCGCAGATGAGCTTCTGGCCGAGGTCGAGAGGGATAGGATTTTCTACGATAAATCCAAAGGCGGGGTAACCATTTCCGGAGGGGAGCCTCTGGTTCAGCATGAGTTTCTGGTAGGGTTTATCAAAAAATGCCGGGATAAAGCACTTCATGTTGCCCTGGATACCTGCGGCTATGTATCGGGGAAGATTCTGAAAGATATTTTACCCCTTGTCAATATGGTTTTATACGATCTCAAACTAATAGATCGGGAAAGACATTACCAATTCACCGGGGTTTATCCAGAAAGGATCCTTGATAATGTAAGGACAATCTCCGAAAAGAAGATTCCCCTATGGATACGTACCCCGATTATTCCTGGCTATACCGATACTGAAGAGAATATCAGGGGAATGGCTGATTTTATCTCTCGTGAACTTCCCTCAGTGCAAAGATATGAGCTTGTTCCCTTTAATGATATGTGTATTTCAAAATACCAGAGGTTAGGGATGAATTTCGTCTTGAAGGGAGCAAGGCCACTCCCTTCCGCACGGATGGAGGAGCTGAGGGAAGTTGTCCGCTCAAAGGGAATAGAGAATGTTGTCTGATCAGGTGGGAGAGGATAGATTATCGCCGGAGGC
>JAUWWP010000483.1 GCA_030616835.1 Deltaproteobacteria bacterium
AACCGCAGTATTTACCATCTTACCTACCCTAAATCATAAATTACCAATAAATAACAAGAGTAACCACTACCACCCATAGGGCTACATCTACCATTAGCGGCCAATCAACAAACAATGCCTGGGAAGGGTTTCCTCCTTCCTCTTTCTGATAGACCAAGTAGAGATAGCGAAAGATCCCGTAGAGGACAAAAGGGATGGTGTAGATCATGCCTCTGGTTCCGAACTTATGAGGAGCCTCGGAAATCGTATAAAGGGCATAGGACATCAAGGTTGAGGCAGTTACCACCCCAATCATCTGATCTAAAAAATAGGGGCTGTACTGCGCCAAAGTCCTCCGGTGTCCCTTTGCCCCTTCACTTAGCAAGACCAATTCATGTCTGCGCTTGCTGAGTGTCAAAAATAGGGCCAACAGAATAGTGCAGGCCAATATCCAGGCGGAAATTTCGACCCGGATTACCACTGCTCCTGCTACTACCCGGAGCACAAAGCCCAGGGCCACTACCATAACATCAATGATCACCACATTCTTCAGTTTCCAGGAATAGACCAGATTCAATAGAAAATAACTTAAGCTCACCAGCCCGAAGCCCGGATCCAAAAGACAGGAAAAAGTAAGAGCTAAAAGGGAAAGGATAGTTGCGGCCACTACTGCTTTTTCAACCCCTATTTTCCCAGAACTTATCGGTCGCTGGGATTTTAGCGGATGATCCTGATCCTGCTTCCGATCAAAGATGTCATTAATAATATAGACACTCCCCGAGAGCAGGCAGAAAAGCAGAAAGGCCTCCAGGACCACAAGATCCCGGGAGAGCTCAACTAAATTGTTAGAAAACAGCAGGGCCGCAAACAGAAAGAGGTTCTTGAGCCACTGCCGGGGACGCATTGACACTACGATCGCCTTAATCATCGGCTCCCATGAATTTAGCTATATATAAAGCGTCTTAAATATCTGCGGATAATATTTCATACATCATTATCCTGATAAACTCTAAATCCAAAATCCTAAACTCTAAACAAATTCTAAATCTGAATATCAAATGTTCAAAACAATCCCTTCGACGAGCTTAGGATAAGGTTTTGAGTTTTGGGCTTTGGTCATTTGAAATTGTTTAGTATTTAGGATTTAGTGCTTAGGATTTACCTTATTAGTGCTTAGAATTTGTTCATCTATCTGTATTTACAACACTACCTTATGCAAAATTATTTTTGCCATTCGTATAAATTCTCTCCTATCTGGGTTTTAATCTCAGGCCTTTCGGCAATTACCATCATTATTCCGACGACCAGCCACATCAATAAAGCCACCTCGGAGTCCCCCCAATTATATTCAAACATTCCCTCAATATGGAAACCCACCAGGCCGGCAATAGCCCCTAAGAGAAAAGATCGCCGGTAATTCTGCCTTCCGGAAATTCTTAAAGAAGTGATCCCTACCTTAAAAATAATATACCAAAGCCAGATGTAGCTTAAAATACCAATTATACCATTGCTGGCCATTTCCTGCAAAATGTTATTGTGGGCATGGCAGCGGGGAAGAAGCTCCTTTTCCCTTTCAGTAAGACGATAGTCTTTCTGAACCATGGAGTAGCATCCCGGCCCTAACCCTACGATGGGATAGTCCCTGATCATTCTTATGGTACTTCTCCAGATGATAATTCGGTGATTAGATTCAGAAATGTCGCCAATGCTCTTTACCCGCTTAACGAACGAAGGTGAGCTCAGCAAAAGTGAGCCCACCACAACTGTTAAGGCTAAGATAATCGGGAGCAAGAATCTTTTACCCTTCATAATCCCCAGGATAATCAGAGCACCCACCGCTCCCAGCCATACACCCCTCGTCCAGCACCACAAGATCCCGGAAAAGAGCAGTAAAGAAGAGAGAATATACCAACCTTTCTTCCTCCAATTCTTCTCCTCTAAAGCCAGGCTAACCGCTACCGGAAAAATAATTAAAAGCTGCCCCCCGTAGGTTAAAGATTGGCCAAAAAGGCCCATCGCCCTCGGGTGATTGCCAAGGAGTTTCCAGGTGCTCTCCCGATCCACTCCCAGATAATGCTGAAGGATTCCGTAGGCCCCCATTAGCGAGGACACCACCAGCAATAAAGTAAGAAGCCTGCGAATAGTTTTCATATCCTTGAGGTAATTAAAGACGATGAAAAAGGTAAGGATTATCCATAGTGACCTACTATAGTTTAAACTATTTACCAAATCCTGAGAAAAAATTACTCCCAGGGCGTTTGCTCCTAAATAGAGCAAGATCGGTAGGGTCAGGGAGTTCCTGGTAAAAGGTCTATCTTTAGCCAGTATTAGCTGCCCCACCCAGATAGCTACCCCCAGCCCCAGACTGATCTCTGCCCCGGTAATCGAGAAGGGTAAAAACAGAACAAAAG
>JAUWWP010000060.1 GCA_030616835.1 Deltaproteobacteria bacterium
AAATCCCCCCCGGCACCGCCATACTCTTCAGGAAACCCTAAGCCCATCCACCCAAGCTCGGCCATCTTTCGCCACTGCTCGGGAGAATATCCTACCTCACTTTCCTCAAGCTCCCTCACCAGAGTCTTAGGGCACTCCTTCGCCACAAAGTCATGAAACGTCTTTTTAAACAATTCCTGCTCTTCATTAAATTGAAAATCCATTCCGCTTACTCCTTTCCGGTAGCCTTAGAGAATCTTGCTCAATCACGAATTGTTGTGGGTAAACAATTAAATCCAAATATCAACTGAGAAATCCTAAATCCCAAATCCTAAACCCTAAACAAATTCTAAATTCAAATTAGGCAAATTCAAAACTATTTTGTCTTTTCAAGATCGTAATTCCTTCGACGAGCTCAGGAGAGGGTTTTGTATTTTGAATTTTGGTCATTTAATATTATTTAGGATTTGGTGCTTAGGATTTATTTATGTATTTTGTCATTTGAACTTTGGATTTTATTTGAACTTTGAGCTTTGTTATTTGACATTATATTCCTATATTCCGTGAAGAGTCGAAAACCTTGCCTTTCCGGTCATTATCTACATCATGTAGGCGGGCATCAGCCCTAATCCCCGGAAGGAAATAATTAGTCTCATGATCTCCGAAGTGCCGGCAGCAATGGTAACAAAACGTGATGATCTATATGCTGACTCCATCTTTCCCTCCAGCGGTGCCCATTTGGAATTCCCCTTAAGAAGCCCGGAGAGACCCATGATCTCCATCCCGGTGTTGGCCACCCGTTGGATCAATTCCGTGCCATACAGCTTTGACATAGATGCCTCACTGTCAGGGACAAGTCCCTTAGACTGCAGAGAGACTACCCTCCAGGCAAGAAGATGGGCCACCTCGATCTCGGTTGCTAATCGAGCCAGCTTCTGCCGGATGACTGGATCCTTACCCAGACCCTTTTCCCTGACATAATTAAGGATATCTTCAAAGCCCCGCTGAGCCCCGGCGACAAAGCCAAGGCCGGATCTCTCAACTGCCAGGGCCTTGTTCAGCAAGCGCCAGCCCTTATTTTTTTCACCCACCATATTCTTCTGAGGAACTCTCACATCCTCAAAGGCGATCTCATTAACCCTTCCCTCTCCCATAGTCAACATGGGATTAATACTGATACCCGGAGTGTCCATGGGCACAATAAACAGGGATATCCCCTTATGCTTGGGAACATCGGGGTCCGTCCGGGCAGCCAGGAACCCATAATGGGATATATGCCCCAGGCTGGTGAAGATCTTAGTTCCGTTGATAACATAGTCCCCTTCATCCTCAACCGCTCGGGTCTGCATTGAGGCCAGGTCGGAGCCGGCATTTGCCTCACTGTAGAGCAGACAAAAAAGGATCTCCCCCGCGGCCATTCTGGACACATACTCCTTCTTATGCTCCTCGCTGCCAAAATGGATAAGAGCGTTCCCAATGATACTGGTAAGGGCATAGCCCATCATGGGAATTCGATAGTAGGCGGTTGTCTCATTGAAGATGGCTGTTTCTTCAAATGAAAGACCTTGACCGCCGTACTCCTTGGGCCATTGCATACCCAGCCAGCCCCTCTTTGCCATCTTTTTATACAGCTCCCAGGAATGGGCATTGTATAACTCCCCTTCGGCCTCAAGCTCTTTAAGGATCTCTTGAGTTCTCGGCTCCTCACAGAACTCACTTACCTCTTTTCGGAGCCTTTTCTGTGCTTCGGTAAATCTGAACTCCATATCGAGTCCCTCCTTTTCAATAAAAATACTACTCTAATAGGAAATTGATTTTGGGTAAGTTATGGGGGGTAGTTTCCCACATAGTTTTTCTGAGGTCAACCAGGATGTTACCAGGCAACCCCCGGTTCTTAGCTAAAAAGGGGATAGGCGGTCCGCCAGGGGCAGATTGCAAATTGCAAATTGCAAAAGCCTACTTCGCTATAGTGGCTGCGAAGGCTGAATGCAAATGATTGAATTGGGATTTGGTCATTCCAGTATAGTCCGCCGGTGGCGGTTTGAAGGGTTTTTAAGGAGTCCCCGGGGAAATTATTTAAAAACAAATTCACAGTATTCATCGCCCCTGGTTATACATTTGGTTTGCCTAATCATAGTATCTTTACCTGTGATTATCGCATAGGCACCCTCTATCCAGCCCTCTAAAAGGATACAGTGCGCTCTTTTCATCTCGGGAAAATCAATAACCCTGAGCACTAATGAATCTGGTTCCTCCATTGTTTCCGGGAGCACCGCAGTTTTCAGTTTTCCTTCATCATAATAGCCTTTCCACATAACATTAGGAGCGGTTTTAAGAACCATTGTGGTTTTAAAAGCATCTTCTGTATAAACTTTATACATTCCGGCTCTGCTAATATCTCGATTAGCTGCCCATTTACCCATCTCTTTGCACAAACTCAGATCTCCGTTTCCAATCTCTCTGTCAATAGCCTCGATCAGCCTTATATATGCAGAATAAGAATACAAACCAGATGAAATAGATTTAGAATAGATATCCCTGTCTCTGGATAAGCTGTCAATAATCTTTTTTCTGGCCTCTTCTCCAGCCTTTTCTTTTATGTACTTTAGCACGCCCCGGAAGGCATTAGCTTGAACCTGTGCCATCTTTATCTCTCCTTTACTACAAGCTTTGCGGCCATAAACAGAACCCAAAGCTAAACTAAATGCTAATCCATAAACAGCTCTCTTTCCAGTAAGAGATTTTCTAAAGAAAAAAAGGTCTAATTTTATCTTCTATATTATCCCATTTAATGCGGCAATTAAACTATCATGGAAAAATACTCCTGTCAAATAAAAAATCGCCTGGAGTTTCCCCGTTTCTTAGGTAAAGAGGGGATAAGCGGTCCGCCAGAGGCGGATTGCAAAGGTAATAGATTGCAGATTGTAGATTATAGATTGTAGATTCCAGATCTAAAATCTGCAATCTACAATATGAAATCTAATTTGGTAAGGGAACTTGAACGGTTTCTTAAGAAACCCCGGGTAAAATAATATTGACAAATCCGGTCATTTTGTTAAAGTATTAATAACAGGAGGCGGTGTAGCTCAGTTGGTTAGAGCATACGGCTCATATCCGTAGTGTCCGGGGTTCGAGTCCCCGCTCCGCCACCAATGTTTATTAGAAAAACCCGGTATTTTAACCGGGTTTTTCTTTAAATAGCAATTGACAATTTTGCCTGAAGAGAGTATATTTTAATTAAGCTCATTATCTAATTGCGGGATTTCTCCCCTTTTCAACTCTGACCAGCAGAATCTCCCAATCCTTACAAATTCCTGATCGCAAAGAGAAAAAGCCGGTGCTGATTAAAGAGGTCAAGAAAACCATTGAAAAGTATGGAATGCTTACCGAAGGCGATAAGGTTCTGGTTGCTGTCTCCGGAGGGCCAGATTCGGTCGCCTTACTCTACCTTCTAAATGATTTCCGCTCTGAGATTGCTCTCTCTCTGGTGATAGCACATCTAAACCACGGCCTGCGGGGAGAGGAATCCCTAAAAGAAGCAGATTTTGTCAAGGAGCTGGCCGATAAGCTTGATCTGCCGATTGAGCTTAGCTCAATTGATCTCCCTGCCCTGAAGAGAAGCTGGAGGCTCAATGTTCAGGAGGCAGCCAGAAGGGCTCGCTACCGGTTCTTTGAAGAAGCGGCCCGGAGCTGGGCTGCGCAGCGGATTGCCATCGGCCACAATGCCGACGATCAGGCGGAAACAGTCCTGATGAGAGTGCTCCGGGGAGCAGGGACAAAAGGCCTGGGAGGTGTCCCTCCGGTTCGAGGAAAATATATCCGCCCTCTGATTGAAATCCCCCGGCACCGGATCTTAAGATTCCTTGAAAAAAACGGACTTCCCTTTGTTTCGGATAGCTCCAATCTAAAGACCAGCTATCTGCGCAATAAGATTCGTCTAAAGCTTCTGCCCGAGCTGGAGAGGGAATATAACCCGGGGGTCCAAAAGAATCTTCTGCGGATTGCCAGGATCCTCCGGGAAGAGGAGGGCATCCTGGAATCAGCCACTGATGAAGCCTGGAGGCTTACCTGCAGGTCCCAGTTAGGGGATCAGGTTACCTTTGATCTTTCCTCCTTTCTTAATCAACCACTCTCCTTGCAATTTCGCCTGCTGAGAAGGGCTATTGAGGCTGTCTCCGGGACTCTGTGGGGGATTGACTTCGACCATATTGAGGCACTGATTAAATTAACTGGGAGCAAATCTCCTAACAAGCTTATTCATCTGCCCCGGGGGGTCATGGCGGAGAGGAGCTATCGGGAACTCATTGTTAGAAAAGGCACCCTCCCGAAGAAGATGAGTTTTCAGTATGCTTTGAAGGTGCCAGGGATAACCAGGTTGAAAGAGACTAACCAGGAGCTTCGAACCCGGATCCTCATGGACCGCAAGCAGGTAAGTTTCGCTAAGGATGAAAACCGAGCTAATTTCGATTACCACCGATTGGAGCCACCTTTGCTGGTTAGAAATTTTAGAGCGGGAGACTGCTTTCAGCCCCTGGGTATGGAGGGGATGAAGAAGATCAAAGATTACTTTATTGATAAAAAGCTTCCCCGACGGATGCGAGATCGGATTCCTCTTCTGATATCAAACAATAAAATTATCTGGGTTGTTGGTTTCCGGATAGATCACCGGGTTCGGATAGATGAGGGAACTGTGAAGGTGCTTGAGGTAGAGGTTTCTCCTATCCAGTAATTATTTATTGCAAAATCTCCTAAGTCATGATAAGTTAAAAATAGAAGTTTATCATTAAAAGGGGAATACATTGAGACCATTTTATAAAAGTCTGGCCCTGTGGTTGATGATAACTCTGAGCGTTGTCTTTTTATTCCAGATGTTCAGCAAGCCAGTTGTCAGGCAAGAGAAGATCAAATTCAGCGAGTTTGTGGATCTGGTTAACCGGGAACTGGTGAGGGAGGTTATTATTAGGGGAAGGGAGATTCAGGGAGCGCTAATTGAAGGAGCCGAGGGGAGTCATTTCCCTGAGAGTGTGGGGCTGGTCGAGAAAATTTATGATAATGAAGGTAAATTCAGAACCTACCTACCTGATGATCCTGACTTGATTAGAAATCTTCGCGAAAAAGGAGTGGAGATTACCGCGGTGCCCGAGGAAAGGGACCCGGTGTGGAAGGGTCTGTTAGTGTCCGGGTTGCCGATGATTCTTTTGATAGGAGTCTGGATCTATTTTATGCGCCAGATGCAATCCGGAGGAGGCAAGGCATTGTCCTTCGGGAGAAGCCGGGCCCGGCTGCTTACCGAGAATCAGCATAAGGTAACCTTTAAGGATGTAGCCGGAATCGATGAAGCCAAGGCGGAACTGGAAGAGATCATCGAATTTTTAAAGGATCCCAAAAAGTTCACTTCCTTGGGGGGTAGGATTCCTAAAGGAGTTCTCTTAGTTGGTGCCCCGGGAACCGGGAAGACCCTTCTGGCCCGGGCAATTGCCGGAGAGGCTGATGTAGCTTTTTTTAGCATCAGCGGCTCCGATTTTGTGGAGATGTTTGTCGGAGTGGGAGCATCCCGGGTCCGTGACCTGTTTACCCAGGGCAAGAAGAATGCTCCCTGCATCGTCTTCATTGATGAGATCGATGCGGTGGGTAGACACCGGGGGGCGGGACTGGGCGGAGGTCACGATGAAAGAGAGCAGACCCTAAATCAATTACTGGTAGAGATGGACGGCTTTGAGTCCAATGAAGGAGTGATCTTGATCTCGGCTACTAATCGCCCTGATGTTCTTGATCCCGCTTTACTCCGTCCGGGAAGGTTCGATCGGCGGGTGGTTGTACCCCTACCGGATATTAAAGGAAGGGAGGAGATTCTTAAAGTTCACACCAGGAATACCCCGATAGGGAAGGATGTGAATCTGGAGGTGCTGGCCCGGGGGACACCGGGATTCACCGGAGCTGATATCGAAAATATGGTAAATGAGGCTGCTCTTCTGGCTGCCCGGAAGGAAAAGGCCGTGGTGGAGATGGAGGATTTTGAGCTCTCCAAGGATAAGGTTCTGATGGGGGTTGAAAGGAAGAGCATGATTATCAGCGAGGAAGAAAAGCGGAGCACTGCTTATCATGAAGCCGGACATGCTTTGGTGGCCAAGCTGATCCCGGGAACCGATCCCATTCATAAAGTTACCATTATCCCCCGGGGTATGTCTCTGGGAGTGACCCAGCAACTTCCCATTGATGAAAAACATACCTATCCTGAAGAATATCTGCTCAATAAAATTGCTACCATCCTGGGGGGAAGAGCGGCCGAGGAGATTGTGCTTGGCCAATTAACTACTGGTGCCAGCGATGATTTAGAGAAGGCAACGGATATTGCGCGTAAGATGGTCTGTGAATGGGGAATGAGCGAGAAAATGGGCCCGGTAACCTTCGGGAAAAAGGAGGAGCAGATCTTTCTGGGCAGAGATTTTACTCAGCATCAGGATTACAGCGAGGCAACCGCAATGGAGATTGATCGGGAGGTGAAGAGGATCGTAATGGAGAATTATGACCGGGCCAAATCTCTTCTCCAGAATAAACTGGAAACCCTCGACAAATTTGCCAAGATCCTTCTGGAAAAGGAGGTTCTCGATGGCGCCGAGATAGATATGATTATTAAGAGAGGAAAATTAATCAAGAAAAGGCCAAAACTGAGAGAAAAAAAGGAGGAAAGAGAGAGCCCCCAGAAAGAGAAATTAAAAGAAGTTGAGGTACTGAGTTGAGCCATAACCTCAGGATTCTTCATATCACCTCGCCCCAAGATGCCTGCCGGGAGCTAATCACCATCGGTGCTGACCCCAGAGGGGTTCAGCGAATGTCCTCCAAGATGCAGCAGCTTAACCTTAAGCTCGAGAAAGTAAGTGCTCCCGCCGCTAATATTCTCAAGCAGCAGATGCTTTCCCTGGGCGGAGATGCTGCCGTAGCCCGGGGGGTCATTAACTTCAGCCAAACCTCATCAGATCTTAGTCTGATGGGAAGCATAAAGCAGCTCTCCTTGCTTCCGGCAAAACTTACCTCCCAACCCTTCGGCCTTAAGCAGATCGGGAGGGAGATAAAGGGGGTACTTGCCGAGATTGATCATCCCGATTTTTGCCTCGAACTGCGTAGCCGCACTCTGTCTCTGGGAGAAAGAACCCATATTATGGGGGTGGTGAATGTCACCCCCGACTCCTTCTCCGATGGAGGCCAGTATCTCGATCCCCAGAAGGCAATAAAACGGACCTGGGAGATGGCTGAGGAAGGGGCCGATATCATTGATATTGGAGGAGAATCCTCACGTCCGGGCTCTGATCCCGTCGGGTTGGATGAGGAACTGAAGAGGGTTATGCCGGTAATCGAGGAGATTGCACCAAAGATAGGTGTTCCCCTCTCCATTGATACCTATAAATCCGAGGTGGCCCGCCGGGCCCTGGATGGTGGGGCCGAGATCATTAATGACATCAGCGCGCTTAACTTTGATCCTCAGATGACAGAGCTGATTGCTCGGAGGGATGCTCCGGTGATTCTGATGCATATGCGCGGCACCCCTAAGGATATGCAGAAGGATCTTCACTATCACTCACTTATCTCGGAGGTCCTGGCCTATCTGCGAGAAAGTATTACCCGGGCGGAGGTCGCCGGGGTTAATTCCAAAAAGATCATCATCGATCCGGGAATCGGTTTTGGTAAATCAGCGGAGGATAGTCTCCGAATAATCAGGAACCTCTCGGAGTTTAAGGTTCTGGGTAAACCAATCCTCCTGGGTACCTCTCGAAAATCCTTTATCGGTAAGATCCTTAATGCCGAGGTGGAGGAAAGGCTTGGAGGCGGGATCGCCTCGGCAGTAGCAGGGATCATCAGTGGCGCGAATATCGTAAGGGTTCATGAGGTAAAGGAGGCCAAAAAAGCAGTTCTGCTAACCGATGCAATCAGATTCGCTGATAGGTAGCTGGTAGCAGATGGGTAGAGATGACAGAGTATTTCTCAGGCTTTGGCTGGAAAGATGTAATTGATATTCTCATTGTTGCCTGGATCATCTATCGGGTAATCCTGCTGGTCAAGGGAACCAGAGCTGCCCAGATGTTGCTCGGCCTGGGCTTTATTATTTTAGTCTATTTTTTCTCCCAAAAGTTAGGTTTCTTTACCCTTCGCTGGATCCTGAGTTATTTCCTGGCCCCCATCGTCCTGATAATCATTATCTTGTTTCAAAATGATATTAGAAGAGCTTTGACCCAGGTGGGGAGAACTTCCTTTTTTTCTTATCCCGGCTTCTTAGGGGAAGCCCCGATTCTCGAGGAGGTAGTAAGGGCCTCGGTATCCCTGGCTAATAGAAAGATCGGAGCGCTCATCGTTTGGGAGAGAAGAACCGGCTTAGATGATTACATCGAGGGAGGAACGACCATTGATGCTAAGGTAACCAGGGAGATCTTAACCAGCGTTTTTCTTCCTACCTCTTCCATTCATGATGGGGCAATGATTATTCAGAAAGGAAGAATAACTACTGCTGGATGCATTCTTCCCTTAACCATAAATCCAGACCACAGCAAAGAATTAGGGACCAGGCATCGGGCTGCGCTTGGACTTACTGAGGATACTGATGCGGTGGTTATTATTATCTCGGAAGAGCAAGGAACTATCTCCCTGGCAATTGGTGGGAAACTCACCAGGGAGCTTGATGGTCCCACCCTCCGTCAAACCTTACAAGGTTTGCTGGGGCCGAAAAAGAGAGAAAGATAAATGAGGTTAAGCCTTAAAAAGACTTTTCTCCAGAATATCCCTCTTAAGATCCTGTCCTTAGCTTTGGCGGTTATTATGTGGTACCTCTTAATGGGAGAGGAAAAAGCAGATATGGGGATCAGAGTTCCCTTGAACTTATCCAACCTTCCACCTTCCACCATAATTACCAATGAGGTAGTGGATGAGATCAATGTCAGGGTCAGCGGAACGCAAAACCTCCTTCGGGGGCTTCCTAAAATGAATACCAGCATTAGCTTCGACCTTTCCGAGTTAAAGATTGGTAGTTCCGAATTCCAGATATTTCCCGAGATGATTCATCTATCCCGAGGGCTTAAGACCATTGGGATCAGCCCTTCCATATTCACCATTGAATTAGAGCCAACTATCGAGAGAACTCTACTGGTAGAAGTTATCATCCTCGGTGAGCCGGCTAAAGGGTATAAGGTTTCGGACATCAAGGCAGTTCCCGCAAAGGTTAAATTGGAGGGGGCTAAGAGCGAGTTGAAAGGCCTGAATAGAGTATCCACGGTGGCCGTGGATATTTCCGGGATGAAGGATGCTCTGGAAAGGGAGGTTCCCCTGAATCTCTCCTCGCTTCACTTAAGCAAGGTCGAAAGCAGCGTGGTGAAGGTTAAAATTGATATTGTCGAAAGATTTATCAAGAAAGAGTTATCAAAAAATCCGGTTGAGGTTCTTAATATTCATCGCCGCTATAAGCTAAAGCCGAAGACCATTGATTTGACCATTATGGGTCCGGAGAACGTCCTGGAGAATTTCCCGATGGATGAACTCCGGGTCTATATCGATCTGGAGGGATTAGGGCCCGGCAAATACCGGCGCCGAGCCACCATTAAGATTCCAGAAAGGGTTTCCCTGCTTAATTGCAAGCCGTCCTGGTTTGAGATTAGGATCTATTAACTTGAGTCTCTTCATAACTGGCTTATCACGAATTGTCCCGCTACAGGATTAAATCCAAATGTAAAAAAGAATAAATCCAAATAACAAAATCCAAATGTCAAATAAATGACAAATGACTAAATGTCAAAAGATTTTTTTCTTTAATTTTGTCATTTGAACTTTGGGCTTTGACATTTGACATTATAGTCCTATATTCCTTTAAGAGCCTCATAGCTTGTATCCAAACTTCCGGAGCATCTTTTTCCTTTCCGCCTTGTCCTTTTCTGCCTCTACTCCTTTAGGGGATGAGCCATCAATGACTCCCAGAATTCCCCGGCCGAGCCCGGTCTCAGCCACGATAACCTCCACGGGATTGGCGGTGGCACAGAAGATGCTGCAAACCTCCGGGCATAGCTTGAGGGAATTGAGCACATTGATCGGAAAAGCCTCTTTCATCACGATCACAAAGCTATGGCCGGCCCCCACTTTCAAGGCATTGGCCTCGGCTGCCTTTTTCATGTCCTCATCATTTCCCTCAACCCTGATCAGGCACGGCGCGGATGCCTAGAAGAAGGCGACTCCAAACTTTGCCCCGGGCGTCGCCCCTGCCATTATCTCATAAAGATC
>JAUWWP010000512.1 GCA_030616835.1 Deltaproteobacteria bacterium
GCGGTATTCTGCGCTGCGATACCCTGGCTACTGGCATTGTCGAGGCCGGCCGCAAGCTGGAGCTCAGGGTACCGATGGTGATTCGTCTGGAAGGAACCAATGTCGAGCAAGGCCAGGAGATCCTTAATAACTCCGGACTCAACTTCACAGTAGCAGCCGATATGAAGGAAGCTGCCAAAAAGATAGCAGAAACGCTCAAGGCTCAAATAAAATAAATCCTAAGCACTAAGCACTAAATCCTAAACAATATTAAATGACCAAAATTCAAAATACAAAACCCTGCCCTAAGCTCCGATGGACATCGGGGTCGATAGCATTGTTTTGGACATTAGATATTTGGATTTAGAATTTGTTTAGAGTTTAGGATTTGGGATTTAGAGTTTATCAGTATATTGTATGAAATATTATCCGCAGATATTTAAACCACTTTATATGGGATTTGGTCATTGGGATTTTGAATAGTGAGTATATTAGTTGATAAAAACACTCGACTCTTAGTGCAGGGGATCACCGGCGGTGAGGGTAGCTTCCATACCAAGCAGATGGTGAATTACGGCACTAATGTGGTGGCGGGAGTAACCCCGGGCAAAGGGGGCCAGGAGGTGGAGGGAGTTCCGGTCTTCAATACCGTGGCCGAGGCAGAAACAGCCACCGGGGCCAATGCCTCGGTGATCTTTGTGCCGGCCGCCTTTGCTACCGATGCCATTCTGGAGTCGGCCGATGCTGGCCTGGAGGTGGTGGTCTGTATTACCGAGGGAATTCCCCCGCAGGATATGATTCCGGCCTACCATTACTTAAAGAAGATTAATACCCACCTGATCGGACCCAACTGCCCCGGGATTATCTCCCCGGGTAAATGCAAGGTAGGAATTATGCCCGGCCATATCCACCAGGATGGTCAGGTTGGCGTGATCTCCCGGTCAGGAACCCTCACCTACGAAGCGGTAAAACAGCTTACCGACCTGGGGATAGGTCAGTCTACCTGTATAGGTATCGGGGGAGATCCCATAATCGGCTCCTCATTTGTAGATCTTCTTGAGCTTTTCAATCAGGATGAACAAACCAGAGGAGTGGTAATTATCGGTGAGATCGGCGGAAGTGCAGAGGAGGAGGCCGCCGAATATATTAAGGGAGAGTTCAATAAAGCGGTAGCGGCATTTATCGCCGGGCAGACCGCACCCCCGGGCAGAAGAATGGGGCATGCCGGGGCAATCATTGCCGGCGGGAAGGGAACTGCAAAAGAGAAGATTAATGCCCTGCGTGCCGCCGGAGTAAATGTGGCCAGTAACCCTGTAGACATCGGGCGGATAATGAAGGAAGCCTTATCGTGAACTAATAGGGAAATTTTCTGATCTTGGACAATTCTGGATCCTGATTCTCTTATAGTCAATTCCCTAACCCACTCCCCCCCTAACCTCGTTAAAATTTCCCTTAAATAGGATTTTATTGTATAATATCAGTAGATATTCCTTAAACTTAAAAAATTCTAATGGTAATAACCCTTCCTATAATGGCAACATGGAAATATATCCCTCAGTTCATTTAATCCCGATTCCGTCGGTAGCACTACCCCCGTTTTACGGGACTAATAGCTATCTGGTCGGGAAAAGGGAGGTGGCACTCATAGACCCCGGCTCCTCACAGGAAGAGAGTGTAAGGGTCATATCGAGCTATCTCGAAGGCCTTAGTGGGGCTCGCCTTATAAAGATCATCATAACCCACCGCCATCCGGACCATATGGAGGGCGCTTCCACCATAAAGGAGGCCACCGGAGCCGAGATAGGTATCTACGAGGGCGATGCCCGGTGGTTAACTAACAGTCCCGGGGCACCGCCGATAGATTATACCCTCAAGGACGGAGATATAATTGAGCTCGGCGACCTCACATTAAAAGTCATTCATACCCCGGGGCATGCCAGCGGGCATATCTGCCTTTATCTCCGGGAGGAGAGGATTCTCTTCAGCGGAGACCTGATAGTGGGGTTCGGCACGGTCGTAATCTCACCCCCGGATGGTGATATGAAGGCATACCTGGACTCCTTGAATACGCTCAGTGGATATGATATAAAAATTATATGCCCCGGGCACGGACCGGTGATAACCGATGCCCCGGCAAAGATCCAGGAATACATCGACCACCGGCTCAT
The DNA here is from genome assembly GCA_030616835.1 of Deltaproteobacteria bacterium. Taxonomy (GTDB): domain Bacteria; phylum Desulfobacterota. The sequence continues at coordinate 2,148 of JAUWWP010000512.1, forward strand.
GAGGGAAAGGCAGGTAATTAACTCACTTAAGGGGGGAGA
>JAUWWP010000330.1 GCA_030616835.1 Deltaproteobacteria bacterium
GCCAAATCCGATTGAGAACTCAACCGATTTCTCCCCCCCCGTTGTCTCCACTTTGTTGGTTTGGCCCATCCCTCCACCTAAACCGCCTATCCGCAAGCATCCTCCGATAACTCCATAGCCCCGGCCGCCCATGAGAAACATCTCATCGGTAAAGTGGGGAACGCCAGAGCCATCCGCTATGTAATCGAGACCGCTCAGATTCGTCAAAAAGAACATAGGCAGGGGCATCCCCCACCCACCATAACCCGGTTTTGCAGCCGGTTTTTCCATTGCTTTTTCAATTCTTATTGATACCGGAGGAACTTTCTCTCTCTCGCCGAACTCTTCCATCCCCTTCTTGAACTCTTCTTTGGATTCAGGCTTAATTTCTGAACCCTCCTTTTCAAGATCCTCCTGGGAATGGACCGGAGTGATCCCAGCGGCGAGGCTCAGGACGAAAACTGCCGTGCTGAAAAATATTGCGAACTTCTTCATATCCCCTCCTTTCTAAATTTATCCCTTCTTTCCTGCTTGACTTGCTTTCAGATAAAATCCCTCTATTTCCATTAGTATGGTATCTCTCAACTCCTCAGACTCCTTCCAAAATCTTTCAATCCTTTTAAGTCCAGGAATTTTTAGAGAAACATCCAGGTAAGTAAACCATCTTCCTCGATACCACATGCAGGTGGTAAAATGCTGGTGGCGGAAAAACCAGTGTGCCCCGTCCCCCAAACTAACATGAACCGAGTTATGCATTTTAGATTCCGGCAACTCCCTCAGCCTTTCCCAGAAATAATCGGCATCCTCTTTACTATTAAACTTTATAACCCTTAAAAAAATATCCGCTCTACCTTTGCGGTAATAAAGTTCTTGGGCATCCTCAGCCACCTGGGGAGAAAACTGCACCTCGCCCACTCCGGCAATATTTAAAAGATTAAACCTTCTTTCTAATTTCTTCCTCAGACCATATTGCTTCAGGTTTAAAGATGTTAGCTCGGCGAGATTGAAACTCCGGGGAGGAAAGGCTCGATCCATAATTATATATTTGGCCATTAAGGAGAGCATCCCCTCACTTAATTTTTCGAGAGAAATAATCTCCTGGATCCCTCCCCCCACCCGGGCCCCTTCTTCCAGGTGTATTTTACCTCCAAAAGTACTAATGCCTTTTTTAACTACCGCTCCCTTCGTTATCCAAATATCCCCGTCGGTGAGAGTAATATTGTTGTCAATAACGGCCGTAGATTTCAAGAGGATATCCCCACTAACCACAAATACCGAACCGAAGACATGTCCCTCGATTACCACATTGCCCTGGGCGCATACGATATCGTCCACCTCCTGGGAGATCCCAATGTGAACATTGCCCCTCCTCAAGATACTTTCCCGGGATTTGGCCAGGAGGTCATTAGGAAAAAGCACTTGTGAAATAAAGAACATAATTACCAGCGAGCCAAGAGTCATAAGTGCTTTTCTTTTATTTCCTATTCTTCTCATATGGGTTCCCCAGCTAAATTTTCATATCAATGCTTTTAAGGCTGCTTCCTCGCTTCTCCTTAAAGGAATAGCTTTGGCTGTTAATAATAATGGTAACCCCATCTTGAAAGATGTAGGTTTTGTCCGGGGTTGATAGTATTCTGCTGTTTTTGGTAATATGTACCAATACCCCTGGTTTCCTGATGCTCTGCCAAAAGACCAAGGAAAGGAGCACGGTTGCCGCCACCGCATTTATATAAACCAACCTCCTTAGCCGCCCCCCAGTAGGAACAAGTAGCCCCCGCCACCACGGAAGCCCTTTTTCCATCCTTTCGCGCAGCCTTAAGATCAGTCCCGGAGAATGGTCGACCAACTGCTCGCCCTTTCTAATCTCCTGGTAGATCCCCAGGCTTTTCTCCAATAGAGCTAATTCTCTTCTGCACCGGGAGCAGGTTTTGAGGTGGTCAGATACCTTCTTTTCTTTATCCGACCCCAATTCCCGGTCCAGATAGAATATGGCCATTTTTCTCACTTTTCTGCACCGTCGAGTAGGCATCGTCAACAACTTCCTTTTGATTGCTTAATGCCACTAAATTCCCCCTCCCCCCCGAGGGCCATCGGGGGGGGTTAGGGGGGATTTTCATTTTCAACTCTTCTATATTATTAGATAGCCATTTCGAAAAAAATGTTCACTTTTGAGCTTGACTATTCCTCGTAGCTTGCTACAGGGTTTCCTCTTATTCCCCTCTCCCCCGGGGGAGAGGGGTGGGGTGAGGGGGAGTAGAATATATTCCTTATGATACCCTATAGCTTGCTGCAGGGAGGTTCATTTTCTTAAACATTTCCCCCACTTTCCCGGATAAAAGGAAGCAGAAGTTCCTTTAATTTATTCCTGGCGTTGTGGAGTCGGGATCGGATGGGTCCCGAAGGGCAGTTTAGAATTTGAGCGATTTCCTTGATGGAGAGCCCTTCGTAGTAGTGAAGGCTCAGAATAAGACGGTGCAAAAGTGGCAGGGAGTTGACGAGCTCCCTTATCTTAGCTTGCTCCTCACTCTTAAGGAGTATCTCATCTAAATCGAATTTCTCGCTATCTGGTATTAAAGATAAGCCTTTTTTCTCATCCTTCAATCTTGCTTTAAATTTGCTAAAACTGGCGGCTTGCTTGAGTTCTTTTAGACACTCGTTGACCGCGATGCGATACAGCCAGGTTTTAAAACTCGATTTACCTTTAAATCTCTTCAGGTTTAGATAGACCCTCCAAAAAATCTCCTGGGCAAGGTCATCCACATATGAAGGATTTCTGGTTATTGAATGAATCAGATTGCAGACGCTTTTTTCGTATCGGAGCACCAGAGATTCAAACGCTTCCCTATCCCCATTAATAATAGCTCTTATGAGCTCCGAGTCGCCTCTTTTATCCCGTTCTCCCATTAAGAATCCTTGTGAAATATATAAGACAACGATAGATTGATTATACTATAAATAGGCAATAAATAGGTAACCTGGATAGCCGGAGCATGTAGGGGTGGGCCTCAGTGTTGGCAAATCCCATCCTTCGAGACGCCCCGATGGGCATCGGGGCTCCTCAGGATTTTGGTTTGTTTCGTATAATTCGTGGAATTCGTGGTTCCAAATCCACTACTCGGTTTGTTTCGTGTAATTCGTGGAATTCGTGGTTCCAAATCCACTACTCGGTTTGTTTCGTGTAATTCGTGGAATTCGTGGTTCCAAATCCATTATAGATTTCAGATCTGGAATCTACAATCTACAATCATACACAGCCTTGACAGTTTCTTAGGTTTTGGTATGATTTTAGCAAAAGAGGAGGTTACTTATGAGATTATTACTTTTTATGTTGAGAGGGATCAAAGCTTTTTTCAAAAGTGAGTACCAGAGAGGAACCCTGAGGGAGACCCTTCGGTTATCACGCCAGGCAAAAACACTTAAGTTTTCCCGGGATCTATCCCACGCTGAGCTCCTGGAAGAGAAGGCGGCGAAAAACAAAGAGCGAACATTTCTTTATTTTAGGGACAGAACCACCTCCTATGCCCAGATGGATACCAATGCCAATCGGGTTGGTAATTTCCTACTCAAGCTGGGAGGTAAACCCGGAGAGGGGATGGCGATTATGATGAAGAACTCCCCCCGATGGCTGGATCTGTTTTTCGGCTCCCAGAGGGTGGGTATGTATTCGGTGCCAGTAAATACTGCCCTGCGCGGGGATCCTCTGGCCTATATCTTCAATAACTCCGGCGCCA